>NZ_JAAHFV010000260.1:0-9408 GCF_010672755.1 Moorena sp. SIO1F2 | reverse complement strand
TCACCTTTAGTTACCGAAGAGGGGATACAGGCAAATTCACAAGCAGATAGTTTGATAATACTTAGCTTACTTAAAAAACTGCTATCAAAGCGTGTTATAGTTATCGCTTTTTTGGTGATTTCTATCTTTAGCATGTTCTCGGTGGGAGAATACCTGTTTTGTTGGTGTATAAGTAGCATATGGCAAAGAGGAGCAGGAGAAAATTCCTTACTTTCCTCATTTATTTCATGGCTAGATACTGACCCTCCACTTACAAAGCGATGTAAAGCACGAGGCTTCAAGTTTTCTCCATAATAAATTTACTCTTTGGATGTTTATCGTAAAACAACTGCACAAGAATCTTTTTCTTTATCTTCGCAGCATAAGTATTTTTCATTAATCCAAAATTTTTTTGTTCCAGAAGTAAAATCGACATTAATTATCACCCAATCGTCTCCATGATCGGTCTGCCCTTTTTGATCCGTCTTAGTTACCTTAGTTCCTAGTTTAAGCCAAGAGACAACCCGACCATCTAGTGGATTATCTGATTTGATTTCACGTATAGGTACTGGTCTGGATGCTACTTCTGTGTGAGTATTATGGCCAAAAGCTGTTGTAACTATACTTTTTAGGGGAATAATGCTGAATCCAATAACAAGAATAACAAGGTATTTTATAACTTTTACTGTCATTGCAAAGAGAAAAGTAATGGTTGACTACTATACTCTTCGCTAGCTCTAAATTGAATCAGGATATTTTACTAAGAAAGAAAGCAATATCTCCAAAAATTCATGAAATGGCGGTAAAATCGTATAAAACAGTGTTTTACACTAGTCAATGTTTATGCTAAGTTAATTCTTTGTTTGAAGAAAAAGGCAAAAGGCAAAAGGGGACTTAAGCCACATTGACTGGTTTGATGGGATTGACCGTAAGTCACGCTAAGGGATTGACAGTAGGCCACGCTATGGGATGAAGCGAAGCTTCCGCTAAAAGCGATCGCATTCACATCCCATCAAGCCGATATTACTTCAAAATCAGAAATCGTCTCAATCCATACCCGTGCTCCACACTTGAGGGGATCATCTGGACGATACATTACCCGACAAGGGCCATTGACCTCTACCGTATGACCGTAAACATTTTTAGAGCCTCGCTTCACCGTAATCACAGGATTACGCTCCCCGGTCTTGAGATTTTGGCGAATGACTTTCTGGTTAACATGAATCACAGCCTTAGTGTACTCTGTACGCTTTGACCAGTTCCGTTTTGGTCCGCGAGTGCCAGGAGTGACCACCGGCATACCATCAAACAACGGAATCACCCAAGTTCTACCCACCTTATAAGCGCCTTTAACTCTGCCTTTGCCCAGAAGGTAACGGACGCGAGTGGCAGAAACACCCAGTAATTCAGCGGCTTGTGCGGTGGAAATCATCATGGGGAGTAAACCATTGCTTTAACGATATTATTATCTTAACACTATTTTCCCAAAAATGCAAAGATTTGGAAAAACTATTGCACTGTCGCTATTTCAGGGCTTGTGGTAGGTGTGGTAAGTGTGGTAAATGTGGGTAGTGTTGTAAGTGTGGGTAGTGTGGGAGGTGTGGGAGTGCTAAAAAACTATTGCATTTTCACAATCTCAAGCAGTAGGGGCAACTGGGATTAGTGGGATTAGTGAGAGGAGTGAGATAAAAGTGTTATCAAAAACTATTGCATTTTCACAATTTAATGCTAATACCAAGTTGCGTGGCCAACGGCTGAATACTTACTTAAAAAAAATCAAAAATAATTATTTCCAGATCCGCTGTTCCCTATTTCCTACTCCCTTTGCTAAAAACTAATTGTTAAAATCCTTGATAACAAAATTCTTGGCCGACACCTTACTTAGTCAGGGATTATATAAAAAATCTCTAGCCTCAAGGTTAATAAAAAACTAAAAAAATTAAGTTAAAATTACATCTAGGTTAACTTTACAAAATCTTTATACCCTACTCAGATAAAATTACACGAAAAATTGACAGCGACTTCAAAAACAAGCTTTAACCAAACCTTATAATTATGTTTATATAATTACAATCAAAATTTAACCTGGAAATGAAACCCTTACTAAGGGAGGTCAGCCAGTTTCAATCATCACGTAAACCTAGGCCAAGGCGATTTAAGGTTGGCAACAATTACGTACTATGTGATAGCTGAAAGCTGAAATGCTGACACAATTTAGCTAGTTTATGTGCTTCTTCTCTAGATATAAAAACCCTAAATTCGAGAGTTTTAGTCTCGTTGATTCCAGGATTTTATGAAATTAAAAGGATTTGCATCTTTACCAGCTGATACCTTTGCAGAAGGACCCCAGTCTGGTGCAGACAATGGCAGGGGTGAACCGATTTCTGCCAATGGTCGCACGGGTCCGTTTGATGGACAACCTGTTCAAGGCTTTAGTGGTGTTCAGTTTGCTCCTAGTGGGGGTGGCTCTTTTTGGTTCCTATCAGATAACGGTTTTGGAGCCCAACAGAATAGTGCTGATTATTTGCTCAGACTCTATCAAGTTAACCCTGATTTCAAGGGTGCAGAGGATGGAGATGGTAGTGTTGAGATTGAAGGCTTTGTTCAACTGTCTGACCCTGATGGCAAGATTCCTTTCAAGATTGTCAACGAAGACAGTAGCGATCGCTTTCTGACCGGGGCTAATTTTGATATCGAGTCTTTTGTGATTGATGCTAAAGGCGATATCTGGATTGGTGAGGAATTCGGTCCGTTTATACTTCACTTCGATAGCACTGGTAAACTGCTCGAAGCCCCTATTTCCACTCCCAATATCCCCGGCAATACCACAGGGGAATTTGTGCGATCGCCTCAAAACCCAGATTTAAAGTTCAATACCCTTGATGGTGATCCTCCCCTAGTGATTGGACACCGGGGTGCTAGTGGTGATCGTCCAGAGCATACCTTAGAAGCTTACGCTCTTGCCATTGAACAAGGGGCTGATTTCATTGAGCCTGACCTAGTAATCACTAAAGACGGTGTCTTGATTGCTCGTCACGAACCGTTGCTAGATGATACCACTAACGTAGCTGAAGTATTTGGTGAAGACCGCAAGTCCACCAAACTTCTGGATGGTGAAGAAATTACTGGTTACTTTGCTGAAGATTTCACCTTAGCAGAAATCAAGCAACTGCGTGCTGTTCAGTCTCGTGACTTTCGTAGTGATGAGTTTGATGGTCAGTTTGAAATTCCCACTTTCAAAGAGGTTATCGAACTACTCCAGCAGGTAGAAGCGGAAACTGGTAAAAAAATCGGTATCTATCGTGAAACCAAGCATCCTACATTCTTCGATGACCAAGGCTTGTCCAACCTTACCTGATGGCAGACAATCCCTAATTGTTGCTAGCGATAACAATTTCAATGACAGCCAGATTACCCAATTCCTAGCATTTGGGCTAGACCTCGATAATATTCAATCTCCGACAGCAATAGTAGAAACTACCTCCGAGATTAACGGTACTCAAGGGGCTGACGAGTTGATTGGAACTATTGATGCTGATCTGATCAATGGCTTTGATGGAAATGATACCATTGCTGGGGGATTGGGTAATGATATCATATTTGGTGGCAATGGCGATGATATCCTACGGGGAGATAGCAATAGCAAGGCCCCAGGTGGTAACGCTGGTGGTGATGATATTATCTATGGTGGTTCAGGAAGCGATCGCATTGGCGGGAAATCTGGTAATGACTCCCTCTATGGTGGCTTCGGAGATGATCAACTCTGGGGTGATGCTGGGGATGACCTATTAAGTGGTGGTCTCGGTAATGATACTCTGACTGGAGATAACTTTTCTAATGGTAGTGGCAGTGATACCTTTGTCCTAGAGATTGGGGAAGGTACTGACACGATTACAGACTTCGAGCTGGGCACTGACTTAATTGGTTTAGGCAATGGTTTAAGCTTTGGTGATGTGTCTATCACCTCCGATAGTAATAATTCTCTAATCAATGTTGGAGATTAAACCCTAGCAGTAGTGTTAGGAGTAACAACCCTTGCTGAAAGCGATTTGGTTATCTTATAGCAATTCTCAAATTAGGAAGTAGGGGAATAGGTAGTCGGGAGATGGGGAGATTTGTATTAAGGGTAATAATCGAGACATAATAACTCCCTCACTTCCCAGATTCGCTGTTTCTTTATCAAACTACTTAATAATAGGTAACCTGGAATAGGTAAATTGGGATCATAACTAATGAGTTTTAGTTAGTTTTTAGCTAATTTTGCTTATAGCGGTTCTCATAGTAATGAGGTACAGATGATTGTTTACCTGTTCCCTGAGCCGAAGTTACCTGTTCCCGATTCCCGATTCCCGATTCCCGATTCCCGATTCCCGATTCCCGATTCCCGATTCACATCACAATTTAAATGTGTGACAGCTTAGTATTAGGAATTGGAGTCGGGAGTGTGAAGAGCTTTGGCCAAGAGGGTAAGACCCTACACCCACCCGATTTTGGATCCAAACCCAAACCTGTAGCTATTAATGTAAATTTTAAGTAAAGCTGACGTCACAAAAATAGCAAATTATGTAAGATTATGTAAAGGTTACTAGAGTAGACTCTTTTATAGTATAGTTTTACTTAAAACCAAAAAGCTCTTGAGTCAAGTAACCTATGGCTCAATTAGTCTGACCGATAGGATCGACTTGGAGGTTAAAGCTACCAAGATTACTTTGGTCATCTCCGAAGACGGTGCTTAGCCAGCGGGCATCTATAGCCCAGTTGCTTAGATCAAAGACAAAGGATTTGGATTTAGTTTGCTAATCGGAGAGTATCAAATCCAAGACAATAAAATTCAAGAAAACCTTAAGTCTATGTTCCTGAACTAGTGATTGTAATGACATTAGGGAAAGGGTAAAATCTACTTGATAATAAATCGAATATCGGCTTAGGTAGACTCCTTTGAACTCCAGACAAAGGTTATGGGTAACTAGATAAATAAAGTCCATCTTGATGTGGCTCGATTATCAAGTTAAATGCTCATACCCAAATGGAGTCAAGGTTATGACTATGATCATGCTAGTAATAAGCCTAGTATGAGTGGGTAATTCCATTGGCTGTTCTTTTTGAATTAGTTCAGAATCAATGGGATGTTCCGTTAGCGAATGCAGATCAGATTGAGCAAATAGCTTATTCAATAACGTTCAAGAAAGCACAGATTGCTTGCTGTTATCTTGCTGCTATCAGTATTTGCGTTATTCAGCCATCGCTACACTATCTCAAGGTTAAAGGTTAATTATTAACACTAGCTGTAGAGTTCAGGCGCAAACCCTCACTAAGTAGGTAGGAAAAGTAGGTAGAAAATTAACGTATTATGCTGACGTTTAACTGTTGAATATCAACGGTTAACCTTAAGGACAGTTAACAACATAAAAAGTTAGCGGTAACACTACTAACCTAACTATTTAATTGAGCAACCCATACTAAATAATTAAGCTAATTGTTATTAGCTTAATTATTTAGTATAAACGAAAATTTTAGCATTTTGCTGTTCGCGAAGCGGTTTCTTCGGAACAGGGGAATGAGTACATGATTATTGCTATAAAACTTTAAATAAGTTGATAGCTAATAGCTGATCTGGGTACTCGCCATCTACTATCTAGGATAAATTTGTGGCAGATATATTAAATAAAATTGGCAGCTTTTCTAGTGAGATGGGGGCTGAAATTACCGCCTACGACCCCATATCTCAAGAGTTATTTGTAGTATCTGGTGGAACTGAGGTGCAAGTGCTAGACCTCAGTGATCCCACCAATCCAACTGAGGTAATACCACCCATTGATCTTGCTTCTTTGATACCTGACATTGACGGAGCAAATAGCGTAGCCTATAGCAATGGTTTACTGGCGCTAGCGTTAGAAGCTAGCACCTCTACTGATCCAGGTAAGGTAGCAATTATAGATATTGCTGCTTATAAGAACAATCCGGCTGACCCCAATGCCCTGACAGTAGTGCAAGCGGGGCCCCTACCCGATATGCTCACCTTTACCCCTGATGGCACCAAAATACTGGTTGCTAATGAAGGAGTAGCGGATGATGGCATTGATCCTGAAGGATCGATCAGTATTATTGATGTGTCCGGTGGGATAGCAACTTTAACCCAAGACAATGTCGCCACAGCAGACTTCAGTGCCTTCAATGGTCGTGAAGCGGAATTCCGGGCAAAGGGTGTACGTATTTTCCCAGACAAGACTGTTGCTCAGGATGTGGAACCAGAGTTCATTGCTGTCTCAAGCGATGGTACTACAGCTTTTGTCAACCTCCAGGAAAACAATGCCTTTGGGGTGGTAGACCTGGAGTCCGCTACAGTAGTGGATATCCTGCCTTTGGGTGTGAAAGACCACAGCCAAGGTCAGCCCACCCTAGAGCTATTTGAGTTCAATGACTTGCCTGTACTTGGTACTACCGAAGGGGGTCAAGAGATTAAACTGGGCGGACTGTCTGGCTTATTCTACGAAGGGACGGATGCAGCAACTGGCAACTTGAAGTTTGTCACGGTTCCTGACCGGGGACCCCATGGCAAACCCACTGATGTGGATGGAGATGGGAGTAAGGAACGACCCTTTGCCTTACCGGATTACCAAGCTCGGGTGATCCGCTTTGAGTTAAATCCCAGCTCTGGCGAGATCACCATTACCGAAACCATTTTCTTGACCCGTCAAGATAGCACCACACCAATCACAGGACTACCCAATATTGCCGGGGTGGATGAAGAACCAGTAGACTTATCTGGCAATTTGCTGCCCTTAGATGAGTTTGGTGCTGACCTGGAAGGGGTAGTAATCGCTGCTGATGGCACCTTCTGGATGGTGGATGAGTACCGTCCAGCTATCTACCACTTTGATGCCCATGGTGTTCTGATTGACCGCTTTGTTCCCCAAGGCACAGCTGCCTTGGCTGGTGCAGCAGTGGGAACCTTTGGCACTGAGTCCTTACCTGAGGAGTACGCCAATCGCCGCCGTAACCGTGGCTTTGAGGCCGTAGCTCTGGATCCAGAGGATAATATCCTCTACGCCTTTATTCAAACTCCTTTACAGAATCCAGACCGTGCTACCTCTGATAGCTCTGATGTGATTCGCATTCTCGGAATTGATACTACCACAGGTAATGCCGTTGCCGAGTATGTTTACTTGCTCGAAGACCCTGCTTTACGTAGTGGAGGACGAGTAGATAAGATTGGTGATGCGGTATACGCTGAGGATGGAAAATTATTTGTCATTGAGCGAGATTCCGCAGTTGGTGATACAGCGAAGAAGTTCATCTTCCAAATAGACCTGACAAAAGCCACTAATTTACTTGCTCCGGATGCCCCCACACTACCTACTGGCTCTACTCTGGAGCAGTTGAGTGCAGATGACCTAGATGCTCTTGGGATTCAGGCGGTCAATAAGATTAAGGTGACAAACCTGCCTTCCATTGGGTATCTCGCTGGTGATAAACCAGAAGGTCTAGCGCTACTGGATGATGGCAAACTGGCTGTACTCAATGACAATGACTTTGGAGTACTCGATCAGCAGATTCCGGTGGATGGCTCGGTTGCTCTGAACCCCAATCCAACTCCTGTGGTCTTAGGTCTGATCGACCTGGGTGAGAACAATGCCCTGGATGCTAGTAATGAGGATGATGGCATCAACATCCAAAATTGGCCCGTTTTCGGTCTATACCAACCAGATGGGATCGCATCCTTTGAGGCAAACGGTCAAACCTACTACGTCACTGCCAATGAAGGGGATATCAGGGATGAAGAGGAACGGATTGCAAACTTGACCCTCGACCCAGAGGCCTTTCCCGATGCTGAAACCCTACAACCAGAGTCTCAACTGGGTCGTTTGAGAATATCTACCATTGATGGGGATTTGGATAATGATGGTGATTTTGACCAGCTATTCTCCTACGGTGGGCGCTCCTTCTCAATTTGGGATGAGTTTGGCAACCTAGTGTTTGATAGTGGTGATGACTTTGAACGAATTACAGCTCAGCAAGTTCCTGAACTATTTAATTCTAGCGGCACTCCTGATACTTTTGACGACCGCAGTGACAATCAAGGACCAGAACCGGAAGGAATTGTCACCGGGGTCATTAATGATCGCACTTACACGTTTATCGGTCTCGAACGAATAGGCGGCGTGATTGTCTACGATGTCACTAATCCCACGGCTCCTGAATTTGTCCAATATCTGCCCAATGATAATGGTGGCAATCCAGATGATCCAGTAGACAGTGAGCCTGAGGGGCTAACATTTATTCCTGTAGAAGACAGCCCCAATGGTGAACCCCTGTTGATAGTGGCTCAAGAAGACAGTAAAACCATTACTGTCTTTTCAGTCAACCCCGGTCCGGGAACTCCATCAGATGACGAACTAGTTGGCACCGAAGCTGATGAGACAATCATTGCTGGAGCTGGAAATGATCTAGTTGCTGGTGGCTTAGGTAATGATACTATCTTTGGGGGTAATGGAGATGATATATTACGAGGTGACTTCAACAGCCGTTCCTCTAACAATACCCTTGGAGGGGATGATGTAATTTACGGGGGTGCTGGAAGCGATCGCATTGGTGGAAAAGCCGGTAATGATTCCCTGTTTGGTCAGAAAGGTGATGACCAAATCTGGGGTGATGCTGGGGATGACCTACTGCGAGGCGGTCTTGGCAATGATACCCTATTTGGTGATAATGGCTCTAGTGATGGTAGTGATACCTTCATCTTGGCAGCTGGTGAAGGAACTGATAAGATTGGAGATTTCCAAGTCGGTGAAGACTTCATCGGTTTAGCAGACGGGTTAACCTTTGGTCAGTTATCTGTTACTCAGGAAGGCAACAACGCTGTGATTAGCTCCGGTGATGAAACCTTGGCAATCCTGAATCAGGTGCAGGCTGAAACCCTGATCGATAATGCTGCTACGACTTTTGTATTGATTGGTTAAGCCAGAGCCGTTGAAGGTGTAAGGTTGAAGGTTGAAGGTTGAAGGTTGAAGGTTGACGGTTGAAGGTTAACGGTTGACGGTTGAAGGTTAACGGTTGACGGTTGTTCGCCCTTGGCGTTTGGTGTAGGGTAGGTTGTCTGTCAGAAGGCAGAATGTAGAATTCTTAATTCTTAATTCTGCATTCTACATTCTTAATTCAAAAATGTTGTTCGCCCTTGGCGTTTGGTGTAGGGTAGGTTGTCTGTCAGAAGGCAGAATGTAGAATTAAGAATTAAGAATGTAGAATTCTTAATTCTTAATTCTTAATTCTACATTCTTAATTCAAAAGGGACTCTAATGGTTGACTACCCATGATTGATTTCACAGTTGCTATCTGTACCTATAACGGCGAAACTCGTCTACCTAAGGTTTTAAAGCGATTACTGTATCAAATTAAAACCGACCATTTTGCTTGGGAAATTCTGATTAT
>NZ_JAAHFV010000026.1:0-43921 GCF_010672755.1 Moorena sp. SIO1F2 | reverse complement strand
GGCCATGCCTGGTGTTGGATACCACGACAAGTAGCATACAAGGACAAGTAGCACAGATGGGAAGCCAGTCAGCTGATCATAAGTGAGTTAATCGCCCAGGCTTAAAAGCATTGGCGGTGTCAGGGAGCAAACTGATCCCGTTCTAGTTGAACTTGGGAATCCTCTAAACAGGGTGAACATCCCCCAGCAAGAAGAAGCTACCAGTTGCTAAAAACCACTCGAAATCAAAAGAAATAGAAGGATAGATTGTCAACAAGGGACAACATTTTTCAAAGAAGTTGTTACCTGATTCTATTTACCGAAAATAGTTACGGAAAACAGTTATTATCGTCAGTTTTCCTGATTCTTGTTGTCCTCACCTAAGGAGTATTTGTCACCCATGACCAAAAGCTATGTTAGGAGATACGGTGGCCTTAGCCCCTGAAAGTGGCTGGTCTGGACATCCTTTGCCTGATGCCTCTAGACCCACCTTAGTGATCAATGAATTTTCCGTCGTTATTCCATTTAGACAACTGAAGGAGAGTCAATGACCCTAGCCATTCCCAAAGAGGCTGAAACGTCAGATTTACAGCCAACCAAAACTCGCATGAAGGTTGGTATCCCGAAAGAAATTTACCCAGGTGAATGCCGGGTAGCTGCTACACCGGATACAGCGAAGGTGCTCCAGAAACTTGGCTTTGATGTGCTGATTGAATCGGGAGCAGGAGAGACAGCTAATTTTCCTGACAATGCTTACGAACAAGCAGAATGCCAAATCATCCCTGATGCGAACAGCCTTTGGTCAGAGGCAGATATTGTCTTAAAAGTGCGTCCCCCTGAGATGCATCCAACTCTAAACAAGCATGAGTCTGAGTTGCTATCGGAAAATGGCACTTTAATCAGCTTTATCTGGCCAGCCCAAAACCAAGAACTGCTGGAACAACTGTCAAGCCGTAAGGCTACAGTGTTGGCTATGGATGCGGTACCCCGGATCACGAGGGCGCAAAAGATGGATGCCCTCAGTTCTATGGCCAATATTGCTGGTTACCGGGCTGTGATTGAGGCAGCCAATAACTTTGGTCGCTTCTTTACTGGGCAAATTACTGCAGCAGGGAAAGTTCCCCCAGCTAAAGTGTTGGTGATTGGTGCTGGGGTAGCTGGACTAGCTGCTATTGGTACCGCTAAAGGTCTGGGTGCTGTTGTGCGCGCCTTCGATACCCGCCCCGTGGTTAAGGAACAAGTGGAAAGCATGGGGGGAGAGTTCCTGGAACTGGACTTCAAAGAAGACGGTACAGGATCTGGGGGCTATGCCAAGGTGATGAGTAAAGAGTTCATCGAGGCGGAGATGGCATTGTTCGCTGCACAGGCTAAAGAAGTGGACATCATCATCACTACTGCCCTGATCCCCGGTAAAAAAGCGCCGCTGCTGATCACTGAGGAAATGGTAGCGAGTATGAAAGAAGGCTCAGTGGTTGTAGATATGGCAGCTGAGCAAGGGGGTAACTGTGAGGTGAGCAAAGCCAATGAGGTCTACAAATACAAAGGTGTGACCATCATTGGATTGACTGACTTACCCAGCCGTATGGCTACTCAATCTAGCCAACTCTATGGCACCAACCTTTGTCATCTCCTCAAGGACATGGGTGGTAGTGAAAATTACCGTGTCGATATGGAGGATGAAGTGGTTCGGGGAGCCTTAGTGCTACACGCTGGGGATGTAACCTGGCCCCCACCCAAGCGGCCTACACCTCCAGCACCTCCCAAACCCGCACCGGAACCCCAGACTGCGGTAACTAAAGAGGAGTCTGTGCCAGAGACTAAGAAATCAAAGGGTATCATGGGCTTGCTCTGGCCAGTGTTAGTGGGACTGGCTCTAATTGGCTTGGGAATCGGAGCACCACCTTCTTTCCTCTCCCACTTCACAGTATTTATCCTGGCCTGCTTCGTAGGCTGGCAAGTGATCTGGAACGTAAAACCAGCCCTGCACACACCCTTGATGAGTGTTACTAATGCCATTAGCGGCATCATCATCATTGGTGGAATGCTGCAAATTTCCGGCGCAGCCACCTCACCTACTACTATTCTGGGTGCGATCGCAATTTTAGTTGGAACCATCAACATCTCCGGTGGCTTCCTAGTAACCCAACGCATGCTCAAGATGTTTCAGAAATAGGTTAGACCCTTGAAGGTTTGAAGGTTGAAGGTTTTGAGGTTGAAGGTTTTGAGAAGGTTTGAAGGTTTGAAGGTTTGAAGGTTGAAGGTTGAAGGTTGAAGGTTTGAAGGTTTTGAGAAGGTTGAAGGTTGAAGGTTTGAAGGTTGAAGGTTGAAGGTTACAGGTTGAAGGTTACAGGTTGAAGGTTACAGGTTGAAGGTTACAGGTTGAAGGTTACAGGTTATCTTATGAACCTACCCTTCACCGAAGGCCAAAGGCCAACAACCAAACCACCTACCCTACACCGAACGCCAAAGGCCAACAACCAACTAACCTTGGCCTATTGGCCACGCTACGCGAACATTCAACATTCAACATTCAACATTCAACATTCAACATTCAACATTCAACATTCAACATTCAACATTCAACATTCAACATTCAACATTCAACATTCAACATTCAACCAACTAACCTTGGCCTATTGGCCACGCTACGCGAACAACATTCAAGTTGAACACCATAAAACTAAGGAGACTATGTCAAATAATCTGTTGACAGTTGCCTATATTGCAGCTAGTGCTTTGTTCATTCTCAGCCTGGGGGGATTATCTAACCAGGAAAGCGCCCGTAAAGGTAATATTTACGGGATTCTTGGGATGCTGATTGCCTTTGTTGCCACTGCCCTAAGTAGCAATGTAACCGCATACCTCACTCTGGGAGGGATGATTTTGCCAGGAGTGATAATTGGTGCGATCGTGGCATCTCGGGTAGCCATGACCTCCATGCCAGAACTGGTAGCAATTCTCCATAGTTTTGTCGGTCTTGCAGCTGTACTGGTGGGTATTGCCAATTACCTGCAAGGGGGGGAATCCCTAACGGGTGCAGAAGTAACTATTCACCAGTTAGAAATTTATATTGGTGTGTTCATTGCGGCAATTACCTTCACCGGTTCAGTGATAGCCTTTGGGAAACTACGAGCTATCATCAGCAGCAAACCCCTAATGTTACCAGCACGCCACGTACTCAATCTGGCTATGCTTGGGGCTGTGATCGGGCTGGGTTACCAGTTCATGACAGCAGAGGGGACGGCTGGTCTGCAACCCCTGTTGATTATGGCTGCGATCGCATCAGTGTTAGGCATCCACCTAGTAGCTGCGATTGGGGGTGCTGATATGCCAGTGGTCATCTCCATGCTCAATAGTTATTCCGGATGGGCGGCTGCTGCTGCAGGCTTTATGCTGTCCAATGACCTGCTAATTATCACTGGTGCGCTGGTAGGTAGTAGTGGTGCTATCCTCAGCTACATCATGTGTCGAGCCATGAATCGCTCCTTCTTCAGCGTGATTTTAGGAGGCTTCGGCGAAGGTGCAGGAACTACAGCTAAAGCGAAAGCTGGTGATCAGCCCGAAGGTCAAGTCACCGAGACCACAGTAGAAGATACCGTAGAGCTGCTACAAGGGGCCAAGAGTGTTATGATTGTTCCCGGTTACGGCATGGCAGTAGCTCAGGCTCAGCATCCGGTGTCCGATATTACCAAGATTTTGAGGAATGCTGGTATCAATGTTCGCTTTGGCATTCATCCAGTTGCTGGACGACTACCAGGACACATGAACGTGCTGCTAGCTGAGGCAAATGTGCCTTATGATATCGTTCTAGAAATGGATGAGATTAACGAGGACTTCCCAGAAACCGATGTAGTACTCGTGATTGGTGCTAATGATACCGTTAACCCTAGTGCCATGGAAGACCCCAGTAGCCCAATTGCTGGGATGCCAGTCTTAGAGGTTTGGAAAGCTGGTACCGTGGTGGTTATGAAACGGGGAATGTCCAGTGGCTATGCTGGTGTTGGCAATCCCTTGTTCTTCAAAGAAAACACCAATATGCTCTTCGGTGATGCCAAGACTAACGTTAGCGCTATCCTAGGCAAGCTCGTAGAATCTAGCCGGGACAGTGCAGCATCTAGCTCAGGAAAAGTCTTAGCTACATCCTCTGCGGGCTGAGTAAGGGTTAGAGGGGAATGACACCCTCGTTAAGGCTCAAACCTTGACTTGATGTCGAGTGTGGCGGAAGGTAGGAGTGTGGAAAGGGGATATTTTATGGTAAAAATTCCCTGCGATTCTCTCCTCCTTCTTCTTCCTCTTCCCTATCTTCGTAAGCATTAGCTGTTGGCGTAGCCTGCGCGTAGCGCATATGCTTACATTTTATCTTTGATTTCAACAGCAAGATAACGGAAATAATTGATATGGGTTTTTCTGTAGACGTTACTAGCAGCAACTACGCCACTGAAGTTTTAGAAAAGTCTTTTGAGAAGCCTGTATTAGTAGACTTCTTTGCTACGTGGTGTGGCCCTTGTCAACTCCTAAAACCAACCTTAGAAAAACTAGCTAAAGAATACGACTTTGTTTTAGCCAAAGTTGATATTGACCGCAACCAAGATTTAGCAAATAACTTTCAAATTGAGGGAGTACCCGATGTCCGAATTGTCACCAATGGTGATATGATTCCTGGTTTTGTGGGGGTTTTACCAGAGATTCAGTTGCGGGAAATGTTAGCTAGGTTAAATCTGAAGTCTGAGCTAGACATTGGACTAGAAGAAGCTCGGGTTGCCATGGCAACTGAGGATATATCCCGAGCCAAACAGCTGTTTGAACAGCTAATTGCCAAGTATCCAGAGAATCAAAGTTTAGTCATTGAAGTGGCCAATTTTTTGGTTCACATTAATGAGCCAGAAGAGGCAACCATACTCTTAGAAACCATTCAATACAATGATCGAGAATATTTCCCCAGAGCTCAGGCAATCAGAGCATTGATTCAATTTAAGCAGCAGGCGAATCCTATTGGGGAAAGTGAATTAGATCAGTTATTTGCTCAGGCATCTCGGTTAGTTGTAGAGGGAGACTATGAAGCAGCACTCAAAATCTTTTTAGAAATTGTCAGTAAACATCGTAACTATAGAGATGATGGTGCAAGAAAATCCATGATTGCGGTGTTTGATGTGCTGGGTAATGACCATCCCCTGACGAAAAAGTATCAGCGGGAGTTGATGCTATCCCTATATTAGTTTTGGCTAAGGGTTTAATAGGGAAAATCGAAAATAAGAATGCTCTTCCGTAATTGTTATGCTAAATAAACAGTCTGTAATAGGGAACAGGGAACAGGGAATAGGGAACAGTGGGAAGAGGCTGTATTCAGTAACTTTTGTTAGTTGAATAGCATAATTTTCCTTGTACAGTAAGCTTTATGAGTTTTTTTAACTGGAACTTTAGCATAAAAGGTACTGAAGAACCAATAAAAAAAATAAATCTCTTATCAAGTAACAAGTTACCAGTAACTTGTTGCATGTAACTTGTTTTAACCTGAAATATCAGTAGGGTAATCTGTATGAGCAGCTTCTAACTTCATCAAAATCTTTGGCTTCAGCTTTTCAAACTCTTGCTTAAGTATGCGTTTGCTCAACATTGCTTGATTAGTTGAGTTTATTGTCTTAGACGAATTCGCCCAATCAATGAATAGCTGGCGTTGGGCAGGAGCAATGGTTGAGGTCATGACATTAGCACACTTTTCTGGTTTTGATTGATCAAAAAACAAAATACTGTAATATCCAGTATCTCCCAAAAGTCTGATTATGTTCTGACCCTGATTTGTTTTGAGGTCTAAGTAGCAAGGAAGCCAACAAGCACCGTGGTAGCGATTATGCACTGCGGTAATCCATAGCACCATTGGATGAGGTAGAATAAGATACAAGAATTGGTTGTAGCGTGTACTAACCTGACGGTTCTCAATCTCTTCTTTAGTCAGCATCACCCAGAGGGTAGGAAAGGTTTGGCTTGTGGTACGAATTATCTTAGAAAAGACAATAGATGCTTTAGGCTTGTCATCGGGCCAGGAGGTTTGCCGACAAATATCATTCCCTGATACGGGAAGTATTTGTGTTACCTTACTCAGAGGCTTCTCGGATAGTATTGTTTGAATCCGATGACCCAGATAGCGACCGCGATCATGACCTTCGTTTAATGAATCCAATGTTCGTAGGATAATCCCGACATTTTGAGGACGATCAGATACCTCTTTCGCTATACAGGTCATGATTAGCTTCTCTAGGGACTTCGGCAGCTTTAGCTTGGGGTTAATCGATGCAAATGATTTAGGTGGGCTGAAGTGATGAGCTTTGTACCAACTACCAAAGGAATGATCTTCTGGAAGAATGGGCATGTGACCAGTTAACATCTCAAACATCATCACCCCTAGACTATAGATATCAGAGCGTTTATCCAGTTCCTTTCCCTCCATTTGTTCCGGTGAACAATAGGCTAGGGTACCCATAAAAGAATGGGTTTGAGCACCATCAAACTGAAGAAGCTTAGCAATGCCAAAGTCAAGGATTTTGATCAGTTCACCGAAGGAGGAATCTTCGACAACGATAATGTTACTGGGTTTAATATCACGATGCACAATTGGAGTGAGTGTGCCTTTAAATACAATGCCTTGGTGAGCACATTGTAATCCCAGACAAATTTGACGGGCAATATGCAAAAATCGGGGTAAGGATAGGGTTTTAGTGTGAATTATTGCGCTTAAATTTCCCCCTGCCAAGTATTCCATGACGTAGAAGGAAATATCGTTTTCATCTATGCCATAGTCCCTAACTCGCACGATGTGATTGCTTTTCTCACCAAGCAAAGCGCAAATCGTTGCTTCCCGCTCAAAGCGATCGCGCATTTTTTGGTTCAATAATGTATGGGAGAGAAACTTGACAGCAACGGTTACACCTCCGAGGAGCATATCTTTGGCTTGATACACTTGACCCATAGCACCTTTGCCGATCAACTTGACCAGTTGATAGCGATTGGCGAGTAGACGACCTTTGTTAGGGTCTGTGATCATAAGTTCCTTGGTGAAATCTGGAAAATAACGTGTTCATGAATCATTAGTCTCTAGTCATCGCTCATTGGTCATTGGTCATTGGTCATTGGTCATTGGTCTTTTGTAAATACCAGCAGACTTAATGTGGATCACAAAAAACTAAGGACTAAAGACTAAGGACTAAACTGACTAAGGACTAAGGAAGATGAACTAAATAGCAACGGTCACAGGTGTACTGCTATTAAAACTCCCTTAATTCCAGAATACTTCTATTGTGGCTGACGTTCCAAAGTTGCTTCCATTGTGCTACTCAGATAATGACCTGCCATAATGCTACTGGAGAGGTAGTATATATTTTCATTACGTTGATACCGGGTTTCAAAACCACTGCGTCGTTGGGGATCCCCTAATACCCAATACCGTTGCACAATGGATTCTCGAGCCACCCAGCCTTCTCCCTCGACACGACCTAGGAGGCTATGCTGTAAGACAAAGGTATACTTCTGGTCGCCAGTATCGAGACGCCCTAGATACTGGCAAGAGATATCCTCCCGTTCACGATTGGGAAAAACCAGTCTTGTGACCATGGTAAACCAGTTTTCCCGACTCCAGGTAACCATCGTCCCACCTCTGACTACAATTAATTTTCCATTGCGTTCCAGCCAATTGCCCCGAAGTCTCCAGCATCCTGCCTCCAATAAAAAGGTGTGAGCCACGGTGTTACTCTTTATCTGTTACTGAATATTACCCTCTGACGTTCCCCACTCATTTTAGCTGCTATCCTTAAGGTTGTGGGGTTTACCCCCTCAGGTTATCCCATTGGCAAACTTCCGGGAGTAGCCCGACTCCTACGGAGTAACAGACAAACTAGTTGAACTCTCCCACAGTCTCAGCCAACGGGGATTCTAAGCTGATATGGCAAGAGCAGCTTATTAACTGCATTTGACAACGCATAGGAACCCTAAAATACCCAGTTTTAGGATGAGTGGTGTTGCGATCTCGGAGAATACAGGTTTCCTAGACATACAGCCTCTGAAGCACCGGTTACTTGAGGGAGATTGCCGGGAATACCCAGGTTACGCCAATGAGCCAAAACAGCAAATGCGATCGCTTCTTTAAAATCCCGACTTAACCCAACCTGGTCAGTGGTTAATACTGGCACCGAATCTAGTCTAATTTGCAACCGTTGCTTCAAGTATAAATTGCTTGCCCCTCCACCACACAATAGTACTTGATCTGGCATTTGAGGCAAGAAGTTGCGATAGCTCTCAACAATAGAGGCAACAGTGAGTTCTGTGAGTGTTGCCAGGAAATCAGCAGGAGCAAGGTTATAGGCTTCACTTTCTACCAAACACTGCTTGAGATAATCTCGACTAAACAACTCTCGTCCGGTAGATTTTGGGGGCGGTATCTTGAAGAACTCTTGAGAAAGCCACTGTTCGACGAGAGCCTCACAGGGAGTGCCACTTGCTGCCCACTCTCCATTGTAATCATAGGTTTTTCTACCGTTGGTAAAATACTCGACAGCCAGATCTAACAGGGCATTCCCCGGACCAGTATCCCAGCCATATACCTGTTCCAACCAGTTCCCTTCACTAACTGGCAAGTAAGTAACATTACCAATACCACCAATATTTTGGATACATCGGTTATGGGTAGATGACCGGAGCAAACAGGCATCTATCTTAGGAACCAGAGGCGCACCTTCTCCCCCAGCAGCAATGTCAGCCACACGGAAATTGCTGATGGTCTTGATACCGGTAATCTCAGCAATCACCTCTCCCCGTCCCAGTTGAAGGCTATATCCCAGAGTCGTTAGAGGTTGAAGGTTAGCAGGTTGAAGGTTAGCAGGTTGAAGGTTAGCAGGTTGAAGGTTATCAGGTTGAAGGTTAGCAGGTTGAAGGTTAGCAGGTTGAAGGTTAGCAGGTTGAAGGTTAGTAGGTTGAAGGTTATCAGGTTGAAGGTTAGCAGGTTGAAGGTTAGCAGGTTGAAGGTTATCAGGTTGAAGGTTATCAGGTTGTTCGCGTAGCGTGGCCTTTTGGCCAAGGTTAGTTTCCGTTGCAGGTTGTTCGCCTTTGGCGTTCGAGAAGGGTAGGTTACCAGCTTGAAGGTTATCAGGTTGCAGGTTGTCTGGAAAACCTTGGCCAAAAGGCCACGCTTTCGGCAAAGCCGTTCGCGTAGCGTGGCCTTCGGCCTCCGCTGCGCGAACGCGAACAACATTCAACCGGCCAACTTTCAACTCGGAAGAACTTTCAACATTCAACCTGTCAACTTTCAACTCGGAAAAACCTTGGCCAAAAGGCCACGCTACGCGAACACCCTTGACCCCTAATGGTCGATGGTATACTGTTTGACCATGGGAACCAATTAACTCAGCGGGGGGTAACCCAGTCCCAATTGCCAATGCTGCTTGGGCAAATTGAAATGCGATCGCATCATCCAATGCTGCCAATTCTGCCATGGATAGGGGAGTTCCAGCACAGACGGCTAGAATTTTCTCCCTGAGTTCAGTGGGGTAGCCATAGGTAGCACCAGCCAGTAGCTCAATCTTTAAATCTAAGTCTGAGCCAGAAATTTCTACTAGTGCAGCATCGATGCCATCTACAGATGTACCGCTCATTAAGCCAATTACACGGGTCATCTTAAAATTGTGTTGGGTTAAGGTAAGCTAAAAGTACCAATATAGGATAAATACTGCAACTGATGGGTAACGGATGTAACGGATAGGAGGAGAGGGAAAATAAAAACAGGTTTATTTTTAGCCTTATGTTAGCTACTGACTAGTAATTAATGTTTAGTTAGTCTATCGCTAACTATTTATTGTTCATTTCTAATATTACCACCTAACAATAACAAAACCCCTAAGACTTTAAGCGCAGGAATCAAAATAAGTTGCTAATAACTTTAGCTGAGCTATTTTAAGATTTGGGTAATCGTTGGATTTTGGCGGAAAGTGCAGCAAAAAAACCCTAAGCCCGAAGGAACGGCTCAGGGTGGTAATTAAATTTCATCTACTTCTTTTAACTCCACCATTTCTGCCACTGTATCCGGAAAACAGAAACTCAAATAGTCCTTTTCCTATTCCCGTCCTACCCTGCACCGAAGCGCTAGCGCGTCTATGGGCTTTTGGAGTTTCATCAAAAACTATTAGCCCCATAAAGCACACGAGCATTATCACACAAAATCCCCATAGCAACTGACTCCGCCTCCTTAGCAGTCAAATCCCCATCCTGAATCGCTCCCTCCAAAACCTGTGCCAATACTATCCGTGCCCACTTGGCTCCCAAGTAATATAATTCCGGGATATTGTGAGCATCAGAAGAATACATCAGTTTACTGGTTGGCACAAATTCCAATTAGCAGCAGCTTCAGGAGTTAGCAGGTTGTGAGCGTGTTGGTCAATAGCGGTGATAGTCCACAGCTTAATCATTTCACATTATTAGATGCTAGAGATAATTGTCTGGTAGTTAACGTAAAAAAAAGTTTATTGAACTACGAAGGCAGGAAGTACCCGAAGACCCCTAGGGTCTGTTTGGAGGATTGGTAGCGATCGCTTTAGTTGTTGGTGGGGTAAACCATTTGGATGGTGATACCTCTAACTGTGTATTTGGTAACTGTGTCTTTGCTAAGATTGCTGGTAATATTATGACAGTAATCCCTAATTTTAATTCAACTAGAATACTGCTTAACCACCAAAGATGAAAAATTTCCCGTTTAAAGTAGTAGTATCCCTAGCTACTTTGCTCACGACAAGTATGGCTAGTGGTAATGCTCAAACTGTCGTTGCTCAGATGGATTTTGACCGCCGTAACGCCTCGACAGAGAAACTTGTGGCACAAGGGAGAATAATCAATGAGTTGTGGCAACAAGCCAGTCAGTTACGAGGAATTGGTAAGTATAGTGAAGAGATAACGATACGGTCGCAGATTGTAAAACTTCAGCCAGACTCTTTCTTAGCTTGGTATTGGCGAGGGGATACGTTGAGTAGCTTGGGCAAGTACGAAGCCGCGATCGCTTCCTATGATCAAGCGATTAAAATTAAGCCCAATTACCTTTTAGCGTGGTTTGAGAAAGGCAAGGCAAACCATGAACTCAAACGATACGATGCGGTGATTACTGCCTGGAAGCAAGCACTTTCAATTCAAGCCACATCAGAATTTGAACAGCAGTTGGTACAGACAATTATTCCTAAAAAAATTGCCAGTGTGCTGCTTTATGATTTAAAACGGTATTCTGAGGCGATCGCATTCTACAACCAAGTACTGGAACTGGATGCCAAGGCTGCTTCAATTTGGATTGACCGAGGCACGGCTTTTTACAAACTTGGTCGATATGAAAAAGCAATCACGGATTTTGACAAGGCGATTCAACTTGATGCTCGAAACTCTTTGGCTTGGAAACAGCGAGGATTTGCCCTCTATCGCATCGGTCACTACGAACATGCGATCGCTTCCTTTAAAAAAGCAGCAAAATACGAGCCTGACGATGTGGAAGTAGCTGGATTACTGACAGTTTTACAAACTTCAGGAGAATCTCAAAGGGAGTTACAAACCTCACAGCAAAGACTCGTTGCGGTTCGCACTGAGATCAGCACGGCTGAAGAAAAACTCCTTCTCCTTAGCAGTGAAACCCAGGCAGCAACAGCACAGCTTGAATCTTCTCAAGCCCAAGTGCGTCAATCTCAGCAGCAGTTAGTGGCTCTCAGAGACAAAATTAAAACCGCACAGTCACAACTAGAATCTTCTCAAGCCCAAGTGCGTCAATCTCAGCAGCAGTTAGTCGCTTTCAGAGGCAAAATTAAAACCGCACAGTCACAACTAGAATCCTCTCAAGTAAAAGTGCGTCAATCTCAGCAACAGTTAGTGGCTCTCAGAGGCGAAATTAAAACTACCCAAGAACGGTTTAAATCCTTCAAGGCAGAACGCCAAAGTTTAGACCAGAAACTAGTGGGTATGCGAGGGGAAATCAAAACTTCCCAAGAACGGCTAGAAGCCTCTCGCCGTGAACAACGAAGCTTAGACCAGAAACTAGTGGCTGTGGGAGGGGCAATCAAAACTTCCCAAGAACGGCTAGAAGCCTCTCGCCGTGAACAACGAGGTTTAGACCAGAAACTAGTGGCTGTGGGAGGGGAAATCAAAACTTCCCAAGAACGGCTAGAAGCCTCTCGCCGTGAACAACGAGGTTTAGACCAGAAACTAGTGGCTGTGGGAAGGGAAATCAAAACTTCCCAAGAACGGCTAGAAGCCTCTCGCCGTGAACAACGAGGTTTAGACCAGAAACTAGTGGCTGTGGGAGGGGAAATCAAAACTTCCCAAGAACGGCTAGAAGCCTCTCGCCGTGAACAACGAGGTTTAGACCAGAAACTAGTGGCTGTGCGAGGGGAAATCAAAACCCTACAACAACAACGAAACACTTTCCGCACTGAAGTACAGACATCACAAGAACGTTTCGTTGCTCTTCGAGGAGAAATACGCAGTTTGGAAGAGAAAATAAATGTATCTCAGGGAAAATTACGTCAATTAAACGATAAAAAGCAAGTTGCAGCCGAGAATCTACGTGTTGCAGAAATTCAGTACTGTGGTTTACAAAAAAAGCTGAGTGAATTGGAGTTAGGAATAAGCGGAATCAGGGGGACACAACAGGCATCATACAAAGTGAAACGTTACCCTCTTGCCAATTAAAGATAGGGACGGTTGCGATTAGATCAAGTGTAAGCATTCAGCCGTCAGCTATCAGCGTGTCGCGTATCAGCTAATGGGCTACGCCCACGCTACACCGAACAGCTAAAGGTCTGTGGCCACGCTACGCGAACAGTTTATGCCCATAGCTTAGGCTACTAATGGTGCTTGTGAATAAAATAAGCTGACAGCTGACGGCTGATAGCTGAATGCTTACGATCAAGTGGGATTTTTTATCCTATCACGTCCCCTTTCTAATTTAAAATATAAACAAGTATGCCTAAGCATTCAGCTATCAGCTTTAAGCTTCTGCTAGCTGTTCGGTGTAGCGTGCGCGTAGCGCATTAGCTGACGGCTGAATGCTTACCAATATCAATTGATTCAATATCGCTCTAATAAAAGCTCTACTTCCTCCTCCAACTCAAAATCTTTCATTGCCTCCCACTCGGCTTTCCTTACCGCTAGATAGGCTTGAGCCAATTCTACTCCTAAGGCATCCAAAAGTACTTGATCAGCACTTAAGTTACCAATCGCTTCCCCTAAATTAGTTGGCAATAACTCAATACCCCTCTGACTACGTTCTAATTCTGTCAAATGTCCTGGATCTACCGCTACGGCTTCTCCCAATTCCAAACTGTTACGAATTCCATCCAAGCCAGCCGCAATTACTGCTCCCAAGGCTAGATAAGGATTAGAAGAAGCATCAACAGTTTTCAGTTCAAAATTGGTTGGACTCTCACCGTCTGGGTTACTCGGTACCCTGACCGCAGCCTCTCGGTTATCGATTCCCCAACAACGGAACGCGCCACTCCAACAATGAGGGCGAATCCGTCGATAGGAATTAGTACTGGGTGTGGTTAGTGCCATTAAAGCAGGTAAATGGTGTAAAATTCCAGCAATAAACTGACAGGCGACTTGGGAAAGTCCCCCATCCCCTTCTGGATTGAGTAACAGGTTTTTGCCATCCCGCCATAGGCTGAGGTGGAGGTGACAACCATTACCAGCTTGGTCAGCTAGGATTTTGGGCAGAAATGAGGCAACCAGGTGATGTTGAAATGCGATCGCTTTTACTGTCTCCCGAAAGGCTATTTGTTGATCTGCCGCTGGTAGGGCTTGGGTGTATAGTATAGAAATTTCCTGTTGACCAGGACCACATTCTGGGTAATACTGCTCTACGGGCATGCCTTGCTCGACCAAGGCTTCAGCAATGTGGTCAATCACCTGCTGATGTTGATCCATTGCCAGCGTCGAGGCAAATACGGTATTGTCTACCGGTAGAATACCCTCAGGGGTTGGCTGCAGCAGGTAAAACTCATTTTCATATGCAGCAACCACTTGTAAGCCCTCACTTTCCGCTTCTGCTACCATCCTTTTGAGGAAGTTTCGGGGACAATACGGCCATGGGCTACCATTGTTGACCATATCCCCAAACACACGGGCATGACCAGGAGCATAGGGTAAGGGGGTTAAGGTTTCCCAATCCGGTACTAAGCGGATTTCACCGATGGGTCCCAAGCCACTGCCTGGGACTGGGACATCATACATCACCGGTAGAGCTTGCTGGGCTGCTGAAATGCCCACACCGTGCTTGAGGTAGTCTGGTAAGGTTTTCCAGTGGACTGCTTTACCACGGATGATGTTAGCATTGTCGCACCAGAGGATACGCACAAATCGAATACCTAGTTCATCTATAGTGTTCAGGATTTTATTTTTCATTAAAAATTTTTTTTAAGTTATTAGTTTTTGTGGTTTTTAACTAGTAGCAAATATCCTCTCCAAAATCTAGACTCAGTATAGAATAATTAATAATTAATGGTTACTATTGTTACTAGTTAATGGTTACAGGACTTAAGCATAAACCCGGTTTCTTAATATAATTACTGGATATCAGCCTTTGATTTATAACCAGAAACCCGGTTTGAAGGGTCTTGGTGCGTTAGTGCTGATTACTGATACTACTGATAATGAGGTGCATTGATGACATAGCACTTTCTTGCCCCTCATCCTACTAATACCACTATTACCCATCATCCCCCTATTCTTGACCTCCTTACTACCAAGGTCAAGACGTATCGGTCAGGGATAAGGCTGAGATGGGAATGCTCAAACTGCTATCTTGGAATGTGTCAACTTGTGCATCCTGGAACGACTGAAGACTATGACACGAAAGATTATCCGTACCCCCAATGCCCCAGCACCCGTAGGACCATACAATCAAGCGATCGCAGTCAGCGGTCAAATGATTTTTGTCGCTGGTCAAATTCCCCTTGACCCTAGCACCGGTGAGATTGTTGGTGGTAATGATGTCGCCAAGCAGACAGAACAGGTAATGGCTAATCTTGAAGCTATCCTAGTCGCTGCTGGAGCTAAAATCCCGGACATAGTCAAAACCACGGTATTTCTGGCAGATATGAATGATTTTGCGACAGTAAATCAGATCTATGCCAAATACTTTAACGAGGAAGAGGCTCCAGCTCGTGCTTGTGTTGAGGTTTCCCGACTACCTAAGGATGTTTTAGTCGAGATTGAATGCATTGCTGTGATTTAGGGCTTGTCTGTCTTAATCTATACAGAAAAATCAATGGTATTTATCTAATCGATTCGATATTGAATTTGGAATTTGGCGATCGCTCAGTAATCATGCCTATAATCATGCCCATTTGCGAAACGAGCTCTCTGGGAGATCGCTACCCAAATACCTTGGAGAATTTACTTTGCAGACAAGCCCTATTCTCTATGCAGTTTCCTTCATTATGGAGAGATTTTATAGTCCGAATTGCAATTGTAAAAACTTAGTTTTGTCAAGTACAATTTATACCAAATCACTGGGATTACCCTAACATTTATAACCGTCGCAGTGATCCCATAACTATCTCTTTCTATAACTACAGAGCCTACCCCATCACCCTTAGCGAAAGTGGACTGAGGGCTTTCAGAGAAATAAATTGACGGATTAGAAGAAGTCGTTAAACCTCAAGGGGTGGAAATCACAGGTACGATTTTTGACATCAAAAATGACAAGAGTAAGTTTGTGTCGAAAAATCAACCATGGTTGATTTTTTTTGCTCATGATTCTTATTTTAATGTATGTAACTCTTAATACTACATATGGAAGTGGGTAATGTGGGTTATCACAATCAACAATTCTGGATTACAATACAATCCATACACAGGATGGAAACCATGAGATATTTCATTTTGATTTGGCTCGGGCAATTAGTTTCCCTAATAGGCTCTGGGCTAACGCGCTTCGCCTTAGGAGTCTGGGTTTATCAAAGTACGCAGTCTGTCACATTGTTTACCCTAATCACTCTATGCAATACACTTCCGTTGATTGTAATTACTCCTCTAGCAGGCTCTCTTGTAGATCGCTGGCCCCGCCGTTGGGTGATGATTCTCAGCGATTCTGGTAATTGTATTTGTACCTTAGGAATTGCAATTCTGCTTGTAAACAACAGCTTGAGCATTTATTATGTTTACCTTTTAACAGCAATAAACTGTGTACTCAATACATTTCAGTGGCCTGCCTATGCG
This sequence comes from Moorena sp. SIO1F2, assembly GCF_010672755.1. Taxonomy (NCBI): domain Bacteria; kingdom Bacillati; phylum Cyanobacteriota; class Cyanophyceae; order Coleofasciculales; family Coleofasciculaceae; genus Moorena; species Moorena sp. SIO1F2. Next base: position 27,712 of record NZ_JAAHFV010000026.1, on the reverse strand, counting down.
GCAGCCACAACTCTTTTGGTTCCCCACGATCAGCTCAGTCGAGCCAGCGGTATGACCCAGGTAGCAGAAGCGATCGGACAGCTGTTTTGCCCTGTATTAGCTGCGGTATTGCTGGTTAGTATTGGACTACAGGGGATTATTGCCATTGACTTGATTACGTTTAGTTTTGCTTTGCTAACGTTGCTGCTGGTTCGCTTTCCAGAACCCAAGAACGTCGATTTGAGTTTAAATATTAGCATTAAAGCTTTGCTTGGGTAATTTTTTAATGGCTGGAATTATATAGCCATGCGACCAGGGTTATTAAGCCTGCTTGTTTTTTTTGCCACCTGTAATTTTTTGATTGGCTTTATTGCAGTTTTGTTTGCGCCTCTAGTTTTATCCTTGTTCTCAACGGTCGCCTTTGGTTGGATCGAATCCATTGGGGGAATGGGAATGGTGTTAGGTAGTTTGACATTGATTGTCTGGTCGGGAACAAAACGATATATCGATACTATGTTCGTGCTATTTTTGGCGCTCGCTTTATCTGTAATTGTAACGGGATGCCATAGTTCAATTCTTTTGCTGGCGATCGCGAATTTTGCGCTTTATTTCTGTGCGCCAATTATCTTTAGTTGCAGTCAGGTCATTTGGCAACAAAAGGTTCCCCCTGAACTCCAGGGAAGGGTATTTGCGCTAAGACGTATGGTAGCCCGTTCCTGTATTCCTCTGGCCGCCCTTATAGCAGGTCCTTTAGACGAACTTGTCTTTGAACCCCTTATGGCGGTTAATGGACAATTAGCCAATAGCCTCGGTAAAATTATAGGTACTGGAACTGGCCGAGGTATTGACTTGATTTTTATTGTGGTGGGGATCTTGATTGTGATGATAACCATTGGCGCTTATCAGTATCCGCGATTGCGGTTTATTGAAGATGAACTTCCCGATGCGATCCCCACCCCCGAATCCGCTACTGGTTCAGCCTAATTAACTTGAATCAGCTCAATCCCTTACCAATTAAAGGCTTGAATGATTTTTACCCCATCGTATCAAACCCTGACGGTGTAAAGCTTTTGAGCTTCCATTGAACTGGATGCTCTCCAGTGCCCCGAATCCTCACTTTTCTGATAAACAAGCATCTGGCTGAGCAATCATTTGTTGGAGTACCTGCTGGAATTTGCTGATGATTTGTTCGACCATCACCGAATCAAAACGCGCACTGCCGTAAAAAAAGGTTCCACTCAGTCCCCCATGCTCCGCTGATGTTGAGGAGAGATGGGTTTTGGTATTTTCCCAGAGGTGCAGTCCTAGTTCGTAGCGACTGGTTTTGATGGGGTACTTCAATGACTCCATCTCTAAATTGGGGAAGGCGAGGGGTTTGAGGCTAAATCCGTGGTACGCCAGCAGGAAGTGGGCAAGGGGATTGCGGGCATCGGGTTCTGGAAACGGCAGATCGGGGAGCAGTTGGTTAAAAGGAACCTGGGGGTGGGCATAGGCTTGAACAGTCACCGCTCGAATTCGGGACAAAATAGTGCGGTAGGTTGGGTTTCCTCGCAAATCAATGGGGAGTACAAGAACGTTTACTAAAAGTCCCATCAAGCCCTCCAGGTCGCTCCGATCCCGATTGGCTGTTGGTGTGGCAATTACCAGCTTCTCAACTTGAAAATAACGATGAAGACAAATGCTAAATACTGCTAACAGCACCATAAATAGCGTTACCCGTTGGCTTTGGGCGAAGGTTTGGAGAGCGATTGTTTGAGTCCTATCAATGCGAACATCAAGGCTACCTCCATTATGACTGTTGTTAAGGTCTCGATTCCGCACAGGAGGCAAGGTCAAATCAGGCAGATTCTGAAACGTCCGCCGCCAATAAGCTGTAGCTTCAGCCAGACGAGTACCCTTGAACTCAGAGGTCAGTTCCCGAACAAAGTCCTGATAGCGCAGCCGCAATGGCGATAAAGGAGCTGGAAGCCCCTTACAAAATGCATCATAAACTTGACTCAACTCCTCGTAAAAAATTCCCATGGACCACCCATCAACAATAATGTTATGTAGATTGAATAAAACAATCCAGTCATGGGAAGATAGCCGCAATAATAGCGTCCGAAATAACGGACCGCAGGACAAATCAAAAGGAGTTTCCAGTTCCTGTACCAAATAATTTTGGGACAAAGATTGGCGCTGTGAAGGCGGAAAAGATTCTAAGTCCAGAACCGTCAGCGCCGCCTTCATAGAAGTGAGCACCTGCAAAACCTGCTGCTGTACCACAGTAAAAGTTATCCTCAGAACTTCCTGTCGCTCCACCAGATAATCCAAAGAACGGCGAAAAGCCACAAGATTCAGTTCACCACGAAATCGAATCGCCCCAGGGATAATATATACAGGTCGCCCCTTGCAGCCCTGTTCCATCCGCCACAATCTTTCCTGTGCCGGAGTAAGGGGCAAAAATTTTTTCTGTTCTCGTTTCAATAAGTTGAGCAACCGTTCTCTTTTATCATCCATAATTAAGCTAACACGCATCTAAATTGAAGGCTACCAACTTAAGCCGGGACAGCCAATGGTGCAAGGCTTCCAGCTCTCAGGGATAGAGGCCATTCCCTAGGCCGAATTTGTCCCTGGTTACGTTGGTAGCCTGACAGCTTACCACCGCTTCCCCTAACTCAACCGACCGAGCATGGCTTCCACTTCCTCATCGCTGAGGTTGTCAACCTGCTGACGCAGAAACATTTCCTCAACATCCTGGCTCTGGTTTGGAGGTTGATCAATTACGGGCTTATTCTGGGTTTGAATGGCCTTCGCTAATTCTGCGGCTGTGGAATAGTCAAACAGAGCATCGGGACCCAAATCGACACCAAAAATATCTCGAATGCGGGACGTCACCATAATTGCTTGCAAAGAATCACCATTGAGTTCGAAGAAGTCGTCCTCAAGTCCAATATTCTTCACCCCAAGCACTTGACAAAATATCTCAACCACTTTTGCTCCGGTATCCCCTGAAATCCCTTGTTGGGATTCAAACGAACCTTGAACCCTCTCAGTTGCCTCCACTCTTTTAGATTGCCATTGGGCTGCCGTAAATTCCCGCAGTTCAGGCAAAGCGCTTTCTTTGAAACGCACCATTGTCTTCGCTTCGTTCCGGGCCCGAACCCCGGCAAAATCCTGGGTAGACACTAGAACCTGGGGTAAGGATTGGTTGAGGATGCGTCGGAAGGCTTCAGCTCCTTCAACTCCACTCATCCCCTGACGCAGCTCAGGATGAAGATCTGGAGGGGCAACGGGACTTGATGAAGTCTCGTAAACTTCAGCGGTCACCTTCTTCAAGGTAAAACTTTCAATGCTGGCACAAGTCGCACCCGTAGAATCTAGCAACAAAATGTCCAGAGAGAGAGTTGCCGCACCCGATTTGCCCTTATCTAAATAACGGGCATAGGCTGTTATTTGCTGGGGCAGGGGGTGATAGAGTCGCAGTTTCTTATAGCAAATAAAAAGCCTCAGGAGTCGAAGCAAAGCTCGTCGCCACATCTAACATGGCCGGATGGAGATGGTAATGCTCCAAATCCTTTTTATATTCGTCGGGCAAGATAACTTCTGTCAAGGCTTGGTTCTGCCCAACAAAGATATTCGACATTGATTTGTACCAACGCGGACCCACACAAACATCACCAAAACATTTTAGTTCCTTTATGCTTGCCGCAACTCCCATCTCTCTAGGCCGCTCCTGAGTAAGAGACCGCTTTAAAGCTTCCAGATTATATGCTATGGTTTTGTTATCCTCTGGCAATAGGGTAACCAGATTTCCCCGAGCATTTTCATACCAACCTGTCTCAGGCTCCAAACTAAAGATAGTGAAGTCGCAAGCCGTTTCCCTTTCTTCAAGGACAATTCTTACTTCCTTGTGGGTAGATTCGGGAACTAATAGGGGTTCCAGGAAATAAACCCCCCGCAGCTCCACGCTGGTGCAGGGTTGCCAATCCTGATAAGCTGCCCGAGCAAGCTCCAGAAAACCGGTACCCGGCACTAGGGGGCGATCGCGCAATCGGTGTTCGGCCACAATCCAATGGCGTTGGGTGGAAAGCCGAGCATGATATACTCTTCGCCCCGGTCCAGCATCTACGCAATATTCAAAGAGGGGATGGTTAACCCAGGTTTGGCGAGCTGCCGCAATGCTCGAATCCATCAGCAGACGCATGGCAGCCCCCGCTTCGCTCCAAATCCCCCAGTTTATAGAACAAACAAAGGTATCGCTCTGTGAGTTCATTCGATGGGCAAAAACATCCTGAAAAGCATTAGCTGCACAGTAGTCTGCTTGCGCATAAAGCCCAATGGTAGAAGCAAGAGAAGAACTCATGACGAAGAAATCTCGCTGGGGATTATCGGTCAATTCAAACAGAAACTGAGTTCCCCATACCTTAGGTTGAAACACCCGATGGGTCTTTTCCGGGGTTTCCAGCTGCATCAAGCCATCGTCCAGAACCATAGCGCAATTGATGACTCCATTGATGGCCCCGAAGTGAGTTTAAACTGTGGCAATTTGGGTTTGGAGAGCATCGCGATCGCCGATATCGGCGGTCAAAACCTGCACCTGGCCTCCAAGCTGCTCGATCTCCAGAAGGCGACGTATGCGATGGCGGGTAATTTCTTCTGGATCTGCCTCCCTATCCCAAGCTTCCCCAGCTCGCGCCGGAAACTGGGCTATAATCAGGGCTGTATCCGTTGCGGCTTGGTTCTTGGAATCTTGAGGTAAGCTTTCCACCAGAGCGAATCCTTGCTCCCTCAAAAGAGTTTCCCAAGTGGATTGGCTTAAGAGAGGCGAACGCTGACGAAGATGCCGATCTTCAAACTGCCACCAGCCTTTGGACAAACCCCAAACCATATCTACCCAAGGTGGGGTGTGAGTGGCCTCCACTAGTACGAGGGTTCCACTAGGAACCAGGAGGGACTGGAGATTGAAGAGGGTACTCTCAATCTGAGGGGTTGCATGAACCACATTGAGGGCCAAAATTATGTCAAAATGACCTAATTTAAAGCCCCAATCCAGAGGATTGTCAGAAATATCAAACACCTTAGTTTCGATGAAATCAAATCCCCATTCTTGGCTGCGTTGTTTGAGCTGTTCTACGAAGGTAGGACTGATATCCGTAGCCCAGTACTCGCACTCAACCCCCTCTAACTGCTTCAAAGCTGAGGCTACTACCTCGGTAAGCAAGCCATTGCCTGCACCCACTTCGAGAATGCGTAGAGGACGCCCTTGCTGCTGGGAAGCCAGCTTGGCTACCAATTCTGCTGCCACCTGACGATAGATGGGTTCCCTACTGTGTTCAATGGTGTTTTCCATGGTTTTGGCTAAAAAGTCGGAGCGTCCTTCAGGGTAAAGCACGCTAATAGCCGGAATCTTTCCAGTCAAGGCAGCAGAGTAATGGATCGCACAATGGTCTAAGAGTTCAACCAAACCCCGAAAATCTGGATAATGACGACGCAGGTTTGCACTTAGCTCTTCGGGTTCCTTGACCCGATCTGCCTTAGCTCCGAGGTAATAGAGACCATCCTTATAGCTAATAATTTCTGCTGCCATTAGTAAGTCGAGGATATAAAGAACGCATCCCTCTAACTCCGGCAAAACCCTTAGGCTTTCCAAAATAGCTTTATACGAAAGACTTTGGGAAGAATCGGTTTGTACAAAGGCAGTCTTTACATAATTGAACCCATGGGCGCAGCACAAGTCCGTTAATTTTTCGGTCAATCCTGGATAATCGGAGATTGCTGCAATAGCTAGTTGATCAGAAAGCTTAGCTTCAACCTTTCGCAATTCCTCAATCGAGGAACTTAAATCCGGCAACCGCTTCTGCTTCAAAATTCCTTCCCAGGAATCCCGATCAGGAAATGACGAGCGGGTGAGGAGAGCAATTTTCCCTGCGTAGTACTTTGCCAGGAAGGTAGCCAGGGTAAGTCCAACTCCCCCTAGTCCTCCTGCAATCAGGTAAACCCCACCCTGTCTCAGTCGGGGTTCGGTTCGATCGTTGCTGCTCTCTGGGAGCTGCAGCGATTTGTAGGTTCGTGCCAACCGAGTTTCTTCCCGATAGGCAATGACTGCATCCTCCTCAGGGGCAACCGCTTCCGCCAAAATCCGATCGAGAAGGTTTTGTTTCTGAAGTTCGTTTTTTGGTAGCTCTATATCAAGACTGCGGCAGTTGATTTTGGCATATTCTTGGGGAATGACTAGGGCAGGACCGAGAACAAGTGCTTTAGCTGGACAAGGTAGATCGCTCGGTTCAATTCCATGAAGATTTGTAGATATAATAATTAAGTTTGCTGTTGCTTGGGGACCTAATGCTTGTACCAAAAAAAGGAGGGAGTTAAAGACAACCTCTGGGTTGGGTTCTGTTTCAGGAGCAGTAACAGACCCAAAGTGGCAAATCTGTTGAGGGGTGCTATGACGTTGCTCCAAAATTTGGAACAGATCCCGATAGTGTTGGGCTCTATCGGGGTTCAGGCAATAGTCCCAATCTGAGAGGGCTTTAAATTCAGCACCTGGTTGAAGTTTTACCGTAGCCACCCCGATTTCAGCTTCCCGCAGATATCGGGCGAAACCATCTCCAATGCTGCAATCATCCAAAAACAGCAACCAGAACTCTCCCCGTTGGGCGATGGTAGCAGGGCTAACAGGGGCTAAGGGCAGCTTCTGCTCCCAGTGAGGCCGATAGAACCATCCTCCCAGATCAGGCTGTTTGGATAGGGGCAAAGGGGTAATCGGTTTTGCTATGGGAGTATGAACCGATTTAGCAACAATCGGACCAGCCGGTTTAGCCCAATAGCGTTGGCGATCGAAGGGATAGGTGGGAAGAGGCACTCGCCTTGGGGCTGCGTCACCCTGGAAAGCAGCCCAATCAATGGAACTGCCTCCACACCAAGCCTGAGCCAGAATATGACCGATGACTTCTTCACTGTCCTGAGGAAGGCATCCGACGCTGAAAACCTCAATTCCAGGAGAGTCATCCACAAGAACCGTCGGTCCGAGATAAATCGGTAATTGTTCCGGGGTCAGGGAAAATTGGGAAGTTGCCTGAGAGGATGGCTGTTGACTCCAAGAGTTCAGTCCTCCTCTTGAGCCATAATGATTGCTTGAGATCGGTCGAGGCAAACTAGCTCTGGTGCCACGTTGTTCAATTTTGCAGGCAGCAGTTGCGAGGTTTTACTGTCAGTAATAATGATCTCAAGCTCTGTATCTTGCACGATAAAACGGATTCGGGCTGCTGGATCTTCTGGGTTGAGAGGAACATAGCATGCACCAGCCTTAAGAATTGCAAGTTGGGCAATAATGCTGTCGATTCCACGTTCGAGGTAGATCCCGATCGGCATTTCTGGTTTCACACCCAGGGTTTTCAAATATCGAGCCAGCTGATTGGCCTTGACGTTCAGTGCCTCGTAGGAAAGTATCTGTTGGCCATATATTAGTGCAACTGCTTCTGCTTTTTCTTTAGCTTTGATTTCAAATAATTCGTGGACTGTCTTCTCGCGTGGGTATGGAATCTGGAAATTGTTAAGCCCCGCACCTATCAGTTCCATCTGTTCAGACGCCTCTAGGATTGGCACCTGCTGAATACTTTGACTCGAATCGATGCTTAGAGATTGCAGCAGAGTTACAAAGTTATTTGTTAATCCCTCGATTGTTGATGACTTAAACAGATCGGTGTTGTAAACTATATAGCCAGTTAATCCATCTTCAACCTGGAACAAATGTATCTCCAGATCAAAGCGTGCAGTGTATTCTTCAAAGGTTTCCAATGCGACATTGAGACCTGGCAAGATTGGTGGCTCCATTGGCGCGTTCTGAAGAGCAAAAATTACTTGCACTAGGGGATTTTGGCTGCTGTCTCTTTCTGGGGCAAGAGCCTCAACCACTTGCTCAAAAGGAAAGTCCTGGCGTGCATAAGCTGAAAGCGAGACCTGGCGTACCTGTTGCAACAAATCTGTGAAAGTCATGTCTCCAGAAACGTGGCAACGAAGTATTAGCGTGTTGACGAAGAAGCCAATGAGATGCTCGATTTCACGGCGGTTGCGGTTGGCAATTGGTGTTGCAATGGCTAGGTCTTCCTGACCTGAGTATCGATAGAGCAGAAGGAAAAAGGCCGCTACCAAAGTCATGAAGAGAGTTACACCGTGATCGCGACTTAGCCTTTGGAGAGATGTTGTTATCTCGGGCTTAAGGCCAAACTGCACCGCTTTACCAACAAAGCTTTGAACCGCTGGACGTGGATAATCTTTAGGCAATTGTAAGGGAACAAGTCCTGCTAATTGGTCTTTCCAGTAAGCCAGCTGAATCTCCCGTACCTTACCCTGTAGCCAGGCCTGCTGACCTACAGTGAAATCAGTGTAACGAATTGGCAGTTCAGGAAGGTGCAACGCCTCTGCTGTTGTAGCTGCATGGTAGTACTGACCAAGTTCGCGGTTAAACACCCCAATCGACCACCCGTCGGCTATGATATGATGCAGATTGACGAAGAAAATGCGTTCCTCATCTGTGAGTCGAACCAGTGTAAAGCGAAAAAGTGGTCCGTTGTTGAGATCGAAATGCCAGAGATATTCGGTCTTCGCTATCTCTACAATTTTTGTTTGGGTCTCACTATCCCCCATACCTGTGAGGTCAATAATGTTAAGCCCTACTTCCACCGATGTCTCTATCCTTTGCACTGGATAGCCATTGACAACAGGGAAACTGGTACGTAGCGATTCTTGACGCTCAACAATGGTATTTAGGGCATTTGCTAAGATCTCCTCATTAAGGAATCCTTCAATGCGATAGGCGATCGGAATGTTGTAAGCTGGGTTGCCCGGAGCGAAATTGTTAAGAAACCAAAGACGTCCTTGAGCAAAGGAGAGGGGTACATCGCCCTCTCGCGAAACGGGAAAAATCTGGGGTAGGACCTCGGCAGGAGCACGGCGCATAGCTGCGATCCGGTCACTCAGTTGTGCTATTGTTCGAGCTTCAAACAGAGCTGATAATTGCAGTTCGACCGAGAATACTTTACGAATACGAAAGATAGCTTGGGTTGCTCGGAGGGAGTGCCCGCCGATTTCAAAGAAGTCCTCATGCAAACTGACCGACTCTAACCCAAGCACTTCGCACCAGATCGCCTGAAGAATTTCCTGTTCAGGAGTGTTCAGTTTTGTTGCTAGAGGCTCTTGAGTTAACAGCATTTCGGCCTGTGAATCCTCTAAGATATTACCGATAGGGTTGCTGGGATAATCTGGGTCTAACGGTACGTAACCTCCATTTGCTTCGGGGGTGCGCTTGTCCTGGTGCTCAAACAACTGGTGGATGGACATATCCTGGGCATAGTCGGCATATGCGTCATTCCACTCCTTCAGCAATTCTCGACCTTCTGGTTCTGTGGAGAGAGGCAACTGTGACAGTGGTGCCTCTGGATTTGCGGCTGCGCCCAATAATAAAGTTTGGAAATGACCCAGCCAGAGCCGAATTGTTTGGGAGTCGAATAGATCGCTATTGTAATCGCACATCACAATCAGCTCGCTGTTTGTCTGAAAAATATCGAAAACCAGATCAAACTTAGCTCCCTTCCCATGATTCGGTGCCAATTCAACTTCCAGACCCCAAAATTCTGGATCGGCGCTAATTTTGTTTAAATTAAATGTAGTTCCAATTAGGGTAGTTCGACTCAGAACGCGCGGTAGCTGTAACTTTTGACTTAAGTCGATAAAAGGATAAATTTGATGGTCGTAACCATTCAAAAACACCTTTTTGACCGTACTAGCATAGTCTTTAAACTTCGGATCGGAACCCACCTTCACGCGCAATGGCAAGAGATCGGCACAGTGACCCACCATATATTCACAACCTGCAGACAGTTGTCCTGCTGTGGGAATGCCTACAACAATGTCGTTCTGATCGCTCAACCGATGTAGCAACAAGATAAATCCAGCTAGCAGCGTTGTAAACAGGGTGCATTGACATTGCCCACTCAGGCTTTTGAGGCGATCGCACAGAGATTTACCCAGTTTCAGAGTTTTGCGATCGCCCCTGTATCGATTGACCAATGGTCTCTGGCGATCGGTGGGCAAATCCAGTACAGGAACGGAATCAGCAAATTGCTGCAACCAATAAGCCTCCGCAGAGGCCATTTCCGGACTTTGCCGCCGAGCCTCAATCCGTCGAACGTACTTGCTATATTGCATGGGTTCCGGCAGATCGTAGGAAACCCCTTGGCACTGCGCTGAATAAATTACACCCAGTTCTCGAAACAAAATTTCCATGGACCAACCATCAACAACCAGGTGATGAAAAGTTAGAACCAAAATATGGTGTTCTTCCGAGAGCTTTACAACCAAAGGGCGGAACAAAGGACCGACTTCAAAATCAAAAGTTTTTCCGGCTTCTTGCACCAAAAACTGGGATACTTCTGGATCGCGCAAGTCATTATCTAAACCAGAAAAGTCCACCAGAGGAATATCTAAGCCCCCGCTCGGAGCAATCCGCTGGTAATCTCCCGTTGGGCTAAAAGTGCTTCTGAGGGCTTCGTGACGATTGACCAATTCCCTGACTGCCTTGCCCATCACCTCCAAATTCAACTGGCCCCGCAAGTGAATCACCATCGATTCGTTGTAAGCTTTGGATGCTCCCTCTGCTATTTTAGAGGCCATCCAGACTGCTTTTTGGGGTTCTGTAAGGGGTAGCTGAACCTCTTTTTTGTCTTCATCACTCGGCTTACTTAGCTTAGATGGCGAACTCGGTAAAAATCCCCCTGCTTGCATATCTTCTATACTTGCTTTTACCGCCCGAATAATCTGTTCGATATCTTCATCGGTATGAGCCGTAGACAAAAGCAGGTTGCGCACTTCCGCCACGTAAATCCCTCGCTCCAGCAAATGATAAAAAAGCAAATTCATCCAGAGGTGCTCCGGGTAAGTAAACCGGAACAATGACCCGAAATGAACTACCTGAATTGGCAACTGCTTTTCCCTGAAGTAATCATTGAGATGGTTGGCTAATTTCGTGGTTTTCTTTGTTAACTCCGCTTGCAGTTGGGGTCCTTGGTCTTTGATGTGGTTGAGAACTGCCCATACAACACTCATTACAAGGGGATTCTTGAAAAAGGTGCCTGCAAAAAACGTGACGTCTGGGGAGGGAGAAGACTGATCTCCATAACTCCAAAATCCACCGTCCAATGCGTCCATAAAACTAGCCTTACCAGCTACTGCTCCAATGGGCAGTCCAGCTCCCAAGGCCTTGCCATAGGCAGTAATATCAGCTTTAATCCCCCACAATGCCTGGATGCCGCCGGGGTGCATCCGAAAACCTGTAATTACCTCATCTATAATCAATGCAACTCCCGTTGAGAGGGTTAATTCTCTGAGCTGGTGCAGGAACTCTCGGGGTTGTAAATCCGGCTTACGACTCTGTACTGGCTCTACTAAAACAGCTGCCAACTCGTGGGCATGAGCTTTGATAATATCCAGAGATTTGGGATTTCCGTAGTCAAGCATTATGACTTGTTCTGCCTTATGCTTTGGAACTCCTAGAAAAGCTGGAATGGTACGGGATGTTCCGTCTTGATTATCTATTTTGCCGACCAACAGCTCGTCTGAATGTCCGTGATAAGAATTAGCAAAAAAAGCAATTTTAGTGCGTCCTGTAGTGGCTCTGGCTATCCTGATTGCTCCCATCACTGCTTCGGTGCCTGAGTTGCAAAAGCAAACCCGCTCTTGACCAGTTAGCTCGCACATTAACTCGGCAACTTTGCTTATAAGATGCGGTTGCGGACCATTTTGGAGCCCTCGTTGAATGTGCTCTTGGATAGCCTCGATAACAAAAGGTGGCGAATGACCAAATAAGAGCGGACCAAACCCCATGGTCAGGTCTATATACTCATTGCCATCAACATCCCAGATTCTCGCACCAGCTCCGCGCTGAATGTGGAGGGGATATATCATCTCCTTGATAGAGCTATCGAACCATTTGGCTGCCCTAGGATTAGCTAATACTTTACGAGCAGCTTGGGTCAATTGTTTTGATTCTTGGGTGCGTTGGACTACTCGAGCTATTAAGCCATCCAAATGTTGTTGCTGCTGGACAGTGAAGCCTGCACCTTCTGATTTCTTGGTTCCCTGTTTAGACACCAGCTTGGAGGAACTAGACCCACTTACTTGAGCCAGTATCACCACCTGTCCCAGGTTATCGTCTGCTTCAACATCTGGCAGTATCGCTACCGAACTAAAACCACTCTCCTGCAAAAGCTGCAGCCATTGCCTTTTATCGATCAGGGGGTGATCCGATCGCAGATCCACATCCGCAAATCGCCACCATCCCTTTAACAACCCAAATGTTAGGTCAACCCACCGTTGTCGATGGGTTCCCTCTAAAAGCACTAAGACTCCCCCTGGTGCTAACAACTGCCTCACATTCGCCAAGGTCTGCCTCATGTTCTGCGTGGCATGCAACACATTTGCTGCTATCACCACATCTTGGCAATGAGGCTCAAATCCCTGCAAGCTGGGGTCTTGTTCAATATCGAGAGCTTGATACTCCACAAACCGATAGTCCCCAAAACGCTCCTGAGCCAATGCAGTGAACAGATCTCCCACATCGGTAAAACAATATTGAGTTCGATCCTCTGGCAGATGGGGTAAGAGGTAACTGGTGGTGCCCCCTGTCCCAGCACCAATTTCCAAGATCCGCAGTTCCCTTTGCTGGGGAGCCCCTGCCACTGCCGTGGTTACCACCTGCTGCACTAGCTTGTTGAACACCTGAGCCCTTGGAGAATCTTGATACAGTTGGGTAGCGGTGCTCGTGTCCCAAGCAGGAAACATCAATTTCACCGGATCCACTGCTCCTCGCAACACTGAACTGAGCTGGGAGCCACAGCGATACAATAACTGCCATTCTGGCAGCTGCTGCAGAGCAGGACTATTCTGTAGGGCAGGGTCATCACACGTCGGCAACGGTTGCAGTACCTGCCATTGACCCTGATGTGGTTTGAGGATTCCTTCCGATGATAAAATCTGCAGCAATCGAACCAACAACCGCTGATGTTGGGGCACAACTCCCAACCGTTGAGCCACCGTAGCTAAACTAATAGACTCTCCCACCTGATAAGACCAACCCAGATTCCTTAGTGCTTGGATTATAAAGGTCAGACTCACCTGTTCCAGTTGTGGTACCAGTTGGGTGATGTAATGGTGTAACTTTTTGTTTTCCACCACCAGTTCCTGCACCTCGGGTTGCAAGCGAGTCGCTATAAAGGCTGGATTAGGTATAAAGTCAGGCGCTTCGACTAACCCTGCACCTTCTGATTTCTCGGTTTTTGGGGACAGTTTTATGCTCTCTGGACGACCCGTTTCCAACTCTAGGCTCTGCTTCTGTAGGCTCTTTTGTTTGTTGCTAGAGGGTTGGGAAGGCAGTCGTGCCTGAGTTGGGGTATTCCCCGAAGAACCGTTGCGTAGCAATTCTAGCTGTTTGGACATCAGCTGAAGCTGCTGGCTCACAACCCGTTCGATCGCCGTTTGAGAAGTTAATGGTCCGTGAGAAGTTAATGGCTCCGATATCTGTTTCGCTAGAGCCCTGCTAGCAGCACCGCCATTTTTACTTGGCTTCTCTTGTTTTTCTAAAGATAAAGACTCGGGTTTTGTCCGTGCCCAGGATAATCGCGTGGCTTCGGGCATTTTTTCGGCGATGTACTCAGACAAGTCATTGATAGTGGAATTATTCTCCAACATCGAGCGAAGTGAAATATTCACTCCTAGTTTTGCTTTAATTGCTCCTGCGATTTCTACAAAGGCAATCGACTCCAGTCCCATCTGGAAAATGTTGGCATGGGAGTCTAATTCCTCTGCGCTTTTACCCACAATTAAGGGGGCAAAAATTTCCTTAAGTATTGCCTGAATATCGCTTTTGAGATGTTGTTCTGACATGGCTTTAACTATTATGGCGATTAAAAAAAAATAAATAAATAAATAAATTAAATTTATTTATTTATATTAAGCAGGTGCACAAAATTAATTACACATTTTCCAAAACTCAAAGCCTTACGATGTAAGGGTTACAGAGATTGGTAGTAGGAAATTAATTTTGTTTAGGTGCTTATGAAATTACCTGATACTCGTTGAGCAAAATTTTTCCTTTGAGATAGGTTGTAGTTCCCAACCCAAATAATGGCTTTATTCTGCGTGCAATAAATCTAGATGTTGATACATAATCTCTATCTGTTGGGTGATAATTTTTTTTATTTCTGTTTCTGGACATCCGTTATCATCATATTCATCCTGGATGATAATTTCCTCTATTTCTGTTTCTGAACATCCGTTATTATATTCTTCCTGTTGGGTGATGATTTGCTCTATTTCTATTTCTGAAGATTCGTTATTAGATTCCTCTAGCAGATGTGGTCTATCAAAGCGAGTCTCATCTACCCAGTAGCGTTGTCGCTGGAAAGGATAGGTGGGGAGAGAGACTTTGCGCCGCCCTAGATAGTCTTTGTCAAAACCAAACCAATCAACCTTCACCCCTCGCACGTATAGTTCACCGAGACTCGATAGCATCTGCTGCCATTCATCCATACCCGGACGCAATGAAGGCAACCACACTCCTACACCTTCCGGCAAACATCGCCTTCCCATACCCAATAATATTGGTTTGGGTCCTATTTCCAGGAATAGATCCATTTGCCTCAAAGCTTCCATACTTTGCGAAAACCTGACTGGTTGGCGCACGTGATTTACCCAATATTTACTCGTAGCAATGCTATTGTCTGCTTTACCTCCCGTGACGTTAGATATTATTGGGATCCGCCCTTGACTGTAGGTTATTTGCTTCGCCACTGCTTCAAACTCGGCCAACATGGGTTCCATTAACGGTGAATGAAAAGCGTGGGATACTTGCAGTTGCTTTGTTTGGATTCCTCCAGCTTCTAATGTTTGTAGTAAATACTTTACTTTCTCTGCCTCCCCAGATATTACCACACTTTGGGGTCCGTTGATCGCTGCGATTGAAACACTAAAGTGTTTACTACCAACAGAAGCACTAACAGAAGCACTAAAGTGCTTACTACAAAATGCGATCGCTTCTCGCACCTGGGACTCTGACGCCATGACTGCAACCATCACGCCACCTGGGGGCAACTGTTGCATCAACCGTCCCCTGGTTGCAATGAGTTTGAGACCATCATCCAAACTCCAAATTCCCGCCACAGTTGCAGCTACATATTCACCCACGCTGTGACCCATGACTGCATCCGGTTCGATACCCCAAGATTGCCATAGTTTGCATAGAGCGTATTCTATAACAAATAGAGCTGGTTGAGTGTAAGCCGTCTGTTCCAAAACCGACTCGTCTGTTTCCGATCCGTAGAGAACTTCCAATATTGGTCTGTCCATGTAGGATGAAAGCTTTTCGGCACACTGGTCTACAGTCTTTTTAAATAACGGCTGCGTCTCGTACAATTGCCTGCCCATGTTGACATATTGAGCACCTTGACCGGTGAATAAAAAGGCTATTTTTGGTGCTGCCTCGCCGGAAAATTCCCCCGACGATATTCCCGCTACTTCCTGTCCCTTTTGGTACTCTCCCAGTTTGGCCGCTAATTCTCGTTCGTTAGAGGCTATGACTGCTAGTCTGTGGTTGAAATGGGCGCGTCCTGCGTTCGCTGTATAGCAAATGTTATCCAACTCTTCTTTCTCAGCATTGCTTCGTTCTGCTAGATATTTTTGATAACGAAGGACTAACTCCCGAAGTGCTGTTGACTTTTTCCCCGACAGCGTTAATAGATGGAAAGAGCGTTCTGTTATGTCTTCGCTACTTTTGCCTTTTGACTTTTGCCTTTCGAGTAGCGGTGCTTCTTCCAAGACTACATGAGCATTTGTGCCGCTAAAACCAAAGGAACTAACACCGGCAATGCGAGTTCCATTCGTTTGCCAAGGCATGATCTGGATCGGTACTTTTACTGGTAATTCTGACCAATTAATATAAGGATTCAGCTTTTTCAGATGCAGTAAAGGCGCTATTTTTTGATGTTGTAATTGCAGGACTACTTTAATCAAACCTGCTACGCCTGCAGCCCCCTCCAAGTGACCAATGTTCGTCTTAACTGCACCGACGAGCAAAGGTCGTTCTTGAGAGTGGTTTTTTTCAAATACGGTTCCGATCGCTCCTATTTCAATGGGGTCTCCCAAGGAAGTTCCTGTACCATGAGCTTCGATATAACTGACATTTCCCGGGTCTACTCCCCCATTTTCCAAAGCTTGACGAATAACTGCTTGCTGAGAAGGACCTTTAGGTACCGTCAAACCACTGCTATAACCATCTTGATTAATAGCTGTTCCGCGAATAACCGCCAGGATATTATCATCATCAGCTACTGCTTCTGACAAACGTTTGAGTACAATCATCCCGCATCCTTCACCACGGACGAACCCATTGGCAGAAGCATCAAAAGTCTTGGACCGACCATCTGGCGATAGCATCTGAGCCTTAGAAAAGTTAATACTCAACTCTGGAGAAACCAATTGATTCACTCCCCCAGCCAATGCTAGATTGCACTCTTTATTTCTCAAACTAGCGCAGGCTAAATGAATGGCTACCAAAGAAGATGAACAAGCTGTATTTACGGCAAAACAAGGTCCAACCAGGTCTAAAGTATAGGAAATTCGCCCAGCTGCTGCGCTGTTGATATTCCCGGTACCCATATAGGCATCAATTTTTTCCTTACCTTGACTGACTACACGTTGCATGTATTCATTACTACATATACCAATAAATACGCCCGCTTTGCTCCCCTTCAATTCTTCGGGATTTTTCCCATAATTTTCTATAGCTTCCCAAGTTACTTCTAATAATATTCTTTGTTGAGGGTCTAGACTTATCGTTTCCTTAGGAGTCAGGCTAAAAAAATCAGCATCAAACTCCTGCACGCCATCGATAAACCCTCCATAACGAGTACATATTTTGCCAGGAGTTGTCGGATCCGGGTCGTACAGATCGTCAACATTCCATCTGTCTTTTGGCACTTCAGTGATGGCATCTACTCCGTTTTCCAATAGTTCCCAGAATTTCTTTGGAGTCGATGCACCTCCGGGGAAGCGACAACCTATCCCAACAATCGCGATCGGTTCTGCTTTGTCCCTACCTTTTACTGCCTCTAGTTCGGCTTCTAACTTAGCAATCTTCTTAGAGGCCATTTCCATTAGCTTGGCGTAGCCTTGTTCCTGGTTATTGCTCATGTCATATCCTCCCAATCTGCACCTAATTGTTCTGCCAATTTTTTAGCAGTCTGTTCCAATTTTATAACCAAATCTCCCTTGTCCTCCTCTGAGACTTCGCCATCATCTAATCCCAGATCTCTTTCAACCAGTACATGCTTAAGCAAATAATCTACTAGCTTATTAACTGTCGGATAGTCGAAAGATAGCGTTGATGGCAGACCACATTCCAAACTTGTTTGCAACCTATTCCTCAACTCTACCGATGTCAATGAATCCATTCCCATACTAAAAAAGCCTTTTTCTAATGAAATTGATTCTGGATGCTTTATTCCTAGCACTCGGCCTACTTGACTGCGCACAAGCTCTACTAACATCTCTCTTCGTTGGCTGGAAACCACCTCTTTCAACTGCTGTATCAACCCTAATTTCACGGTCTCGGCAGTTGTCATAGCTGTTTGTTTCCAATCTGCCAAAAACGGCCATTGTGCCATTCGGTCTTGCCAAGCAGACCAGTCCATCTGCACTACCGCTACTTCCACACTGGCACCACTCATTAGTAACTCTAGTGACTCTAGAACCCGTTGTGGCGCGATTGGTTGGATACCTTGCTGCTGAAAACTTATATCTGCACCGCGTTCTGCTGCTTTTCCTATTTGAGAAATCGTACCCCAATGTATACTCAACCCCGGTAACCCCATACTACGACGATAATGGGCTAAACCATCTAGAAACGAATTCGCTGCCGAATGATTTCCTTGACCGGTTGAACCTAAAAGAGATGCTGTAGAAGAAAATAGTACAAAAAAGTCCAATGGTTGGTGTTGGGTCAATTTATGCAAATGCCAACTCCCTTGCACTTTCGGAGCCATCACCTTAGCAAAACTCTGCCAAGTCTGGTTTTGAAGAACTCCATCTGATAAAATCCCTGGCGCATGGATCACCCCTGCTAAAGGAATCTTTGACTGCTCTATATTGTAGAGCACTCTTGTCATAGATTCTAAATCTGACACGTCTGCTTTTTCTACTACCACCGATGCTCCTGCTTTTTCTAACTCAGTTATTTTCTTCCTCGCAGCAGCATCCGGTGTCCTGCGTCCTACCAATACTAAATGCTTGGCTCCCTTGGACACCATCCAACGGGAAACCAGTAAACCTAAACCGCCCATACCTCCTGTAATCAAGTAGCTTGCATCTCCACGGAAAGTTAAAGGCTTTTCCTTGGTGTCTACCCCTGGTTGTTCTGTTTGAGTTACCACAATCTTGCCAATATGTTTGGCTTGTTGCATGTAACGGAATGCTTCGAGGGCAGACTCTATGGGGAATAACTTTAATGGTGGTGGTTTTAGCCAACTTCGCTCGAACTTTTCTATTAACTGCTGGAACATTGATTGGATTAACTCTGGTTGTTCCCGAGCTATTTGGGTGAGATCCACTGGAAAGTATGAAATGTCTGACTTATTCCGTGTCATTTGCTCTGCTTCCCAAATATCTCGAACCGCCAGTTCCACAAACCGACCTTGGGAACTTAATACTGAGAGGCTTTTGCTAATAAATTCCCCTGATGTCAAAGAGTTTAGTACGATGTTTACTCCTTTTCCTTGAGTGCTTTCTATTATTTTGTCCGCAAACTCTACTGTGCGAGAGTTCATGACATGTTTGACACCCATTTGTCGTAGGGTTTCCCACTTGGGTGGACTAGCAGTGGCAAATACTTCCGCTCCTGCATTCTGGGCAATTTGCACTGCAGCCATCCCAGTTCCTCCTGCAGCGGCATGGATCAAAACCCGATCACCTGCTGAAATCTTAGCTAAATGATGCAAAGCATAATATGCTGTTAAAAAATTAACCGGAATCGATGCCGCTTCTGCAAAGCTGATTTTTTCTGGTTTGAGGGCGACTAAGCTCGCCTTAACGGTGATGTATTGACTAAAGCTTCCCAGAGCCATTGCCATCACCGCGTCTCCCACCTTAAACTCTTTTACCCCTGCTCCCACAGCTACTATTTCCCCTGCACAATCTCCGCCCATTATCGGAGTTCCCGGATATATATTCAAAGCTATCAGCACGTCTCGGAAATTTAGCCCCGTGACCTTAACTTTAATTTCTACTTCCCCTGCTGCTGGAGCACGCCTGGTTAATGGCTCTAAAGTTAAGTTGTCTAAACTTCCCCTCTCTGACATTACCAGTCTGAAAGGTTCTGATGGAATTTTCAGTTGTCGTGCTGCTGCTTGACGATGATGACTTGCAACTAACCGAGGTACGTAACGTTTGTCTCCTCGTAATGCCACCTGGTTTTCTATATCCTCTGACCAAATTTCATGGAACAGTACATCTGCTTGATGCTCTACTGTCTGGTTTGGGTCTAAATCTATCAGCGTGCAGTGTAAATCTGGGTGTTCCAAGCCGATCGCTTTCCCCATTCCCCAGACTGAAGATTGGCTCACTCCTGGGATTATCCCTCGATCTCCCGATAGTGTTTGAGAGCCTGACGTCGTTAACCACAACCGTGGTGTTTGGACCCATTTCCTTTTTACCAATGCTTGAACCAAAAACAAGGTGGTGCCGCACCCCAGTAAGGATAAATTAGCCAATTCCTCAGCATTCATATTTTCTGCCATTCCCGTTTCCGCTGTCCAACATTGAACCACTCCATAGAGGAACGGGTTTTTGTCGGTTATCTGAGCAATGGCTTGCTCTATATCTTCTGGGTTATTGGGGTTAATGGTAAATTCTTCTGCTGTTATTTGTTTGTATTGCTCATCTGCAAATACTAACGTACAAGAGTCTCCTACTGCTCGCAGTTGCTTTGCTAACTTTTGGGCTATCCCTTGTTTATCTGCTAGCAGCAACCAACCTTTGCGTTCTGATGCTGTTTGTGAAAACCTGGTTTTCGACCCTTGAGCCACTATCACCGTTTGTTGAGACAATATTTCCGGCATTCCCTCTATTTCCGGCATGGTGACTACTTGAGTAAAACCCATTTCACCAAGTAATTGCTTCCATGTAGTTCTACTCAACAGCGGATAGTCCGGTCGCAATTCACTATCTTGGAATCTCCACCATCCTTCCAATAATCCGAATACTAAATCCAGCCATCGTTGACAACTTGTTATTTCCAGTAATACCAACATGCCCCCTGGTGCCAGCATTTTCCGCACGTTTGTTAATGTCTGCTTCATACTCCTGGTTGCATGAAGAACATTGGCTGCAATAATCACGTCGTATTGATGAGCGTCAAATCCTTGAGTTGTCGGATCCTCCTCAATATCTAATGCTGCATAGCGCAGGAATCGATATTCCTTGAATTTCTCTTGAGCCTTACTTGTAAATAATTTCCCTATATCCGTAAACAGATATTCTGTTTGATTTGGATTTAGATGGGGCAATATATAGCTTGTCGTCCCTCCCGTTCCCGCTCCTATTTCTAACAACCTTATCCCTCGTTGTTGCGGGATCTTCTCTATTGACTTGACGATCACCTGCTGCACGATCGCGTTCATCACTTTAGCTATGGGGGTATCTTGATACAGTTGTGTTGCTGTAGTAAAATCTCCTGATGGGAATACCAGCTGCACTGGATCTTGCGTTCCCCGCAAAACCTCACTTAGTTGAGATGCACAACGATTCAGTAGAGTCAATTCTGCTACTGCATCCGGATATTGACTGATTAGAGTCTCAATTTTTTCTCCCGGCTGGACTGGGTCTAAGGTCTGTTGCATTTGCCACTCCTGCTGGGAATACTGCACTATTCCCTCAGAAGCCATTATTTCTAGCATTCGCTTGAATAGTCGTCTTTGGCTGGGAACTATACCTAACCTTTGGCTAACTGCCTCTGTAGAAAAGCAATCGCCTACCGAGTACGGCCAGTCCAGCTCCAGCAATGCTTGCACTATGTACTCTACACTTAATTCTTCTAAACTAGCAGCGCTTTGGGAGGATCTTTTCTGGTCTACTGTTGCTACTAATTCTGTCAGACTCTGACTCAACTGCTCCTCTATTTCTACCGGTTCCAGCATATCCGAGGTTGGGAGCAGTCTACCCAAACGCCCTTTTGCTCTCCATTCTACTTCGTACAAACAGTCATCAATAGATTTCGCTTCTGTTCCCAGTAGCGTTTGAGGGGTTGCCTGTTTTACTCGCAACCCTTCTACTTTCGCAACTATCTCTCCCTCTTGACTGACCAGGGTCACTTGCGTGCTGATACTTTCTGCACTTTTGACCTCAGACTCCGTTAGGGACGCGATCGCCCACAGCTCTACTCCCGAACGAGTATGTATTTCTAACTTGTCTATCCCTATTGGCAAGTAAGTTTTGTCATTGTTTGTCTCAGGCAGTAGGTGATAGGTTATCTGCAACGCTGCATCTAACAGTGCCGGATGAAACTGATACTGTCTTGCTTCTCCTTCTAGCTCTTCGGGTAATTTTATCTGCGCTAGCACTTGGTTTGGGCCAGCACTCAAACTTTTAATGCCTTGGAAACTGCTGCCGTAGTTAAGCCCTATTTCCCGACATTTTTGATAATGTTGTTTTACTTCTATGGCTTGGTTACAATCAGCCAAGTACTTTTCTATGTCTACTTTCGCTTTGCTTGTCTCTGGCGGCAGGGGTTTTATTTTCCCTGTTCCGTGGAGGTGCCATACTTCCCCTTCTTTGCTTGCACTTGACTTCTGACTGAATATTTGCCATTTGTATGTTTCTTGATCTAATGGTGTCAGTATTGTCTGAACTGAAAACTGTTCCCCTTGAGACCAACTCAATCCACGTCCAATTACTAGATCTTCTACCACGACCCTGGGAGTCTTAAATCGGTAATGAGCTGCTGACGCTGCCATTTCCAAGTAGGCTGTTGTCGGAAATAGGGCTTTATTGAATACTCTGTGGTGGCTCAGGTAGCTTGGATAGTTTTCCTCGATGTACGATTCAAAAATTTGTTGTTCCCCTGCACAATTTAATCTTTCACCTAACAGAGGGTGGCTTTTTTTCGACACATACCGTTTTTTATGGGATTTATTTAAATTTTCTATCCAATAACTTTCCCTCTGGAACGGATAAGTAGGAACTACGACTTTCCGACGCCCGTACTCTGTGTCAAACCCAAACCAATCTATTTGGGATCCCTGCACATATAGCTGTCCCAAACTTTCAAGTATCTGCTGCCATTCTGTTTTTGGGGGACGCAGCGTTGGCAACCATACTGCCTTATCTTCCCCCAAGCACTGACGCCCCATCCCCAACAGAATGGGTTTGGGTCCTATTTCTAGGAATAACTCATATCCTTGCTCCAGCAAAGTTTGCATACTGTCAGCAAACCGTACTGGTTGTCGAACATGACCGGTCCAATATGCAGCTTCCGTGATTTCATCTTCCACTTGACGTCCGCTGACATTAGATATCAGTTTTATCTGAGGCTTGCTATAGGTTACTGCTTTAGCTGCGGCTTCAAACTCACCCAGCATTGGTTCCATCATCGGGGAATGGAAAGCGTGGGACACCTGTAGTTGTTTGCTTTTGATTCCTTGTGATTCTAGGGTACTGAGGATCTGGTTTACTGCTTCCAACTCCCCAGAAATTACTATGCTTTTCGGTCCGTTGATGGCTGCGATCGCTACTCGCTCTACGTAGGGCGCGATCGCCTCTCGTACCTTGGACTCAGAAGCCATCAGGGAAACCATCGCGCCTCCACCAGGCAACTGCTGCATCAACCTGCCCCGTGCCGCAATTAATTTCAGACCATCTTCGAGACTGAAAACCCCTGCCACACAAGCTGCCACATATTCTCCCACACTGTGACCCATCACCACATCCGGTTTTATGCCCCAGGATTCCCATAACTTAGCCAAGGCATACTCAATGGCAAACAAAGCTGGTTGGGTGTAAGCAGTTTGATGCAGTACCGACTCATCCTGACTATCATCGGTTAATACTTCCAGCAGCGGGCATTCCAACTCGCCTCGCAACAGTACCTCGCAGCGATCGAGTTCCTGACGGAATACCGGTGCTGTTTCGTACAGTTCCCGTCCCATGCCAACATACTGGGACCCCTGTCCCGTAAACAGAAACGCCACTTTTGGAACCCGTTCCTCTGCTTGACCTACGATCGCCCCTGTCTCCGAGTGCAAGTCCTGCAACTGTTCCATCACTTCCGCCGATGATTCTCCCACTACAGCCAGGCGATGCTTTAGGTGCGATCGACCTGTATTTGCGGTAAAGCAAATGTCCGACAAAGCCAGTTCCGGGTTTTCCTCTAAGAAGGTTGCATATTTGCCCGCCAACTCTCCCAGGACTGTTTCTTCCTTTGCCGAAACTGTGAGTATATGCCAAGGGCGATCGGGTCTGGCCTCCTGCTTCGGTGCTAACACTGGTGCTTCTTGGACGATCGCATGCGCATTAGTGCCGCTAAATCCAAAGGAACTGACTCCTGCCAAGCGGGGCTTTTCTCGATCAATCTGTTTCCAGTCCAAGAGAGAAGTAGGTATCGCCAAAGGCAACCCATCTCCCGTGATATGGGGATTGAGCTTGTTAAAGTGCAAGTGCGGGGGTATCTGCTGGTGTTGGAGTGACAAAACCACTTTTATCAATCCAGCCATACCTGCGGCTGCCTCTGCATGCCCGATATTCGTCTTCACCGAGCCAATCATTAGGGGGTTATTTTGCGATCGCCCTTGGCCGAAAACCCCTTCTAAAGCTTTGACCTCGATCGGGTCGCCTAAAGAAGTTCCCGTACCATGAGCTTCGACATAGCTCACTTCGTGGGGTGAAACCCGCGCTTCAGACAAAGCCCTTTTGATCAGACTTTCCTGAGCCTGTCTGTTAGGTGCCGTCAAACCATTACTTGCCCCATCCTGGTTGACAGCCGAACCCCGCACTATTGCTAAGATATTGTCCCCATCTTTTATTGCTTGTTTTAAGCGCTTGAGAACCACTACCCCACAGCCCTCACTGCGGACATAGCCATCTGCGGAAGCATCAAAAGTTTTGCAACGACCATCTTGAGAAAGCATGCTGGCTTGGGAGTAAGTTATGCTCAATTCCGGAGAAAGCAGCAGATTAACACCCCCTGCCAAAGCCAGGTGACACTCATTATGCAGCAGATTTTGACAAGCCAGATGAACCGCTACTAACGAAGACGAGCAAGCCGTATCCACCGACATAGTCGTTCCTTGCAGTCCGTAGAAATAAGCTATACGACCCGCTGCCACCGATGCCGAGTTGCCAGTACTAAAGTATGCCCCAAAATCAGCAGGTTGAGTTTGCTTGACAAAGAGCAGTTCGTAGTCATGGGACATTATTCCCACAAACACCCCCACTCGCTTACCGACCAGAGATTCGGGAGCTATTCCCGCATACTCTAGCGCATGCCAACTTTCCTCAAGCAAGCAACGGTGTTGTGGGTCTGTATAGGTTGCTTCTCGCGGTGCTATATGAAAGAAACCCGCATCAAAAGAGTCCACCCGGTCTATAAAACCTCCAAACCGACTTACCATTTTGCCTGGTTTTTGCGGTTCGGGGTCAAAGTAACTGTTAACATCCCACCGACTTTGAGGCACTTCCGATATCCCGTCCTTGCCCAACCGAAGTAGCTGCCAATAATCCTCGGGACTATTTACCCCTCCAGGCAACCTACAAGCCATGCCAATTATTGCCACACCGTCCTCTGGAAGAATAGCACCGCTTTTCCTCTCCGATTTCCTCCCAGTCTTGACTTTTTGGCCAATCGCCTCTTCCTTCCCGTCTCTTCCACGAGGTCTTGTCGGTGTTAATACTTCATCTGGCAACGAAATCTCACGTCCTAACTGGTTGAAGTAACCCGCGATCGCTGCTGGCGTGCCGTAGTCGAAGAAAAATGTCGAATCCAACGAAGTTTCTAACTTCTTCTCCAGTAGACTTTTTATCTCTAGTAAATCCAAAGAGTCGAGACCCATCTCCCTGAGGGGTCGCTTATATGAGAAAGCCTCCATCCGTTTTTTCCCCAACACAGTTTTAATAGAGCGCTCTATTAAAACCCTGACATCCCCAAGCTTTTCGGTATCGTCAAGCTTATCCAGAGACTCAACTGCCGTCCACTCCGCCTTTGGAGCTTCTAGCTTCTCCTGTAGTTCGTATTTGATCAGTACCCCAAACCCTTGATTGTCCACATCCTCTGGGCGGTAGTTAGGGACAATACTAACTACTGTTGCGCCACCTTCTATATGGAACCGAGGTATTGGATCGAATATTTGACCTCTTTCATTGCGTTTTTCAATATATTCCCTGATTGAAATATGAGAATGATTTGCATAGTCCTTGCAACGAGTCACGCCTGCTACGCACTCAATCCCCTCCTTTAACTCTGCCCATTGAAGGGTGAATTGACGTAGCATATCCCCCAACCCCAAGCCTTGCCTTTCTGGATTTACATTCAAGCTCAGAAGTTGAAGCACTGGACCATCCTTTACGTGTAGTTCTGGCAAAGTTTTGAAATTTGCAGATTTTAAGCTTTCAACGCTTTTTATTCTTTGGGTGTAAATTACACCGACAACTTCTCTGTCTATTTCCAGGACCAGATGGTTACTATATCCCTCTTCTAGTCGTTGCTGAATTTCGCCAACCGACAATTGCAAATGCTCCGGCCAGCATTTTTTCTCAATATTTACCAATGCTGCAATATCTTCAGCATAGGGATGTCTAATTTTATAGGCTCTTTTCTCAAAGCAGTTTAAGGAAATACGGGTAAATGGTAAAATCTTTGGATATCTTCTCAAATATTTTGCTTTCGGAAATAGACCTACCTCAGCCGCTGCCATTAGAAAAACATCTGCTTCTACCAAATGTTGTTTTGAAAAAGCTTGACACGCATCGAAATGTAGAGATTCGCTTTCATCTAGGAATTTTTGTACCACTGAAGCAGTTAAACTGTGAACTTCTAACAGCAATAATCCATGTCTGGTCACAATGTTCGACCATCTTCCTAAATGCTCCACTAAACTTTGTACGGCAATGTGAGGAGCTATCAGTTTTCCCTCTTCGTCTACATCCACAACTTGATAATCCAACCGGGAACGCGATCCCGCCGTTTCCGTGTCTGTCGGAGGAATAAATGGGCGATCGTGATCTAAAAATGAGCGGACATGTAAAACCTTTTCTGGATCTATCCCCTCTGCCTTCAAGTCTGCTAATAATCGTTCGGGATTTCCAATATCTCCTTGAATAACCCGATGAGGAATCTCAGCTAAATTTTTATCTGTTACATTCAATGATTCCTGATTGTAATCTACTCCCACGATATAAACTGGATACTTTGTTAATACTTCCCCACGAGCAGATTTCCCTATAATTACATTGTAAATTCGCTTGAGAAGCGTTCCATCGCCGCAACCCATGTCAACTACATAGCTAGGTTGCTCTTCAAAAGGTCGTTGATTAAATATAGATATAATAATTTCTTCTGTATCCGCAAAAAATTTCTCGTGTTGAAAACCACTACCCACTACGTTTAACGTTCTATCGACATGTATTTCATGTCCCCCATCATCTCTCTGAAACACCTTATGAGGATTCCCAAATAGCAGATCGTCTATCTGTAACAACATCGGAGTATAGGATGCTGTTACCCCTAAGTTCATAGACCTCTGTGACATGAAACGACCGACGTTCGTTAAATTTATACCTTCCTTTTCCGCGATCGCCCATCCTAAATTAACAAACAGAGTCGTCAATTCTTGCTTTACCGAATCCTTCAAATCCGAAAACAGCGAACCAGACTTACCCGCAATTAACTTCTCTTTTTTCAAGGCTAACAGTATAGGAACAACTAATACTCCATCTATCAAATCACTTAACCTGGCATCATTAATATACCATCGTCGTTCCGAACGCTCAATCCAGCTTCCTATTCCCTTTTTATGTTCTCCTTTCAAATACAAATCAAAGGGGAATTTATAGAGGCTGACCATATCGTTAGGTATTTTTTTATGAATTTGACCTCTATCCCCAAACGAGTAAGCCCCCACATCATTTTTTTCTAGGATTTTTAGTGACTGTAGAAGTCTAAGGGCTACCTGCAGATGCCCGCTATTTGCCTGGAAATGCTCTACTATCTCCTCTAAATACAGTGACTGTTTCTGAGCCAGTAACTCAAATATTCCTCGTTCTCTACATGCCCAAATAACTGGTATAGCCACAAATCCATGAGCATAGCGGTTAATTAGATCTAACATTTGCTTCTCTAGCTTCCCCCAAGTCAAGTACAATTCACTTTTTCCATCTCTTCCCTTTTGCCTACTTTACTTCTACTCTCCTGCTATCCTCCTTACTCTTCCCTTTCCCTGTTTACCCCTAACGTTTACTGCTGTAACCTGCAAGACACTTGGGTTAAATCGGGAGCATGTCACAATTGCAGAACATTTGAACTAAATCTCATGCCCCCTCGTGGGTGTAAGCTTGCTCTGATGGTAGATAGTTCATTTGTTCAGCAACTTTGACCTGTTCCCACAGCAACAGATTGGTTAGTACGTGCTAGACATGCTTGGGCATGAGTTTTTTTGTAAGA
>NZ_JAAHFV010000259.1:0-9422 GCF_010672755.1 Moorena sp. SIO1F2 | reverse complement strand
TCGTTAACACTGGCACTTACATTCTCGAACCATCGGTTCTAGAGTACCTGCCATCAAATGAGGAATGTGACTTTTCTAAAGACCTGTTTCCCAAACTCCTCGCGAAAGATGAGCCAATGTATGGCTATGTGGCTGAGGGATATTGGTGTGATGTCGGTCACCTGGAGGCTTACCGAGAAGCCCAGTATGACGGCTTAATGAATAAGGTCACACTAGACTTTGCTTACCCAGAACAATCCTCAGGACTGTGGGTGGGACAAAATACCTATATCGACCCTACTGCTAAGATTGAAACCCCAGTACTAATTGGTAACAACTGCCGGATTGGGCCAAACGCCCACATCGAAGCAGGAACAGTAATTGGCGACAATGTTACTATCTCTGCCCACGCTCACCTGAAACGACCGATTATTTGGAATGGAGCGTTGATTGGTGAAGAGGTTAATCTGAGTGCCTGCACCATTTCCAGGGGAACCCGGGTAGATCGTCGTGCTCAGGTTTTGGAAAGTGCCGTTGTCGGTTCCCTGTCTAAAGTCGGAGAAGAAGCTCAAATTAGTCCCACTGTAAGGGTTTGGCCAAATAAAACTATAGAATCAGGTGCAACATTGAATATCAATTTAATTTGGGGCAACACTGCCCAACGGAATCTTTTTGGTCAGCGGGGTGTCCAAGGCTTAGCCAACATCGATATTACTCCGGAATTTGCCGTTAAGTTGGGAGCGGCTTATGGGTCTACCTTAAAACTAGGCTCCCAAGTATCACTCTCCCGTGACCAGCGTAGTATCTGTCGCATGGTGACCCGGTCTTTGATTGGGGGATTGATGTCTGTGGGTGTCGATGTCCAGAACCTAGATGCAACTGCAATTCCTGTGGCTCGAACCGTGATACCAACCCTAGGGGTTGAGGGGGGTATCCATGTGCGAGTGCATCCTGACCGACCAGATCATATCCTGATCGAAGTTATTGATGCCAAGGGAATTAATGTCAGCAAGGGTAAAGAGAAAAAAATTGAGGGGGCTTACTTTAAAGAAGACCTAAGACGAGTCCAGATTAATGATATCGGTAATGTTAACTACCCGATCCAGTTAATCGATATCTACGGTACTGCTTTTGAGAAGCATCTCAATGTAGAGGCAATTCGCAACAGTGGTTCTAAGGTAGTTATTGACTATGCTTATGCCGTGTCTGGTGCGGTGTTACCCCGACTGTTAGCAAAATTTGGCGCTGATGCAGTAGTCCTCAATGCCAGTTTGAAACAAACAGCTATCTCGGCAGAAGAACGAGAGAGTTTGCTCAATCAGCTGGGTCAGGTGGTCGAAGCCCTAAAAGCCAATTTTGGCGTCCAGGTCTCTGCTAATGGGGAACAGCTGATTTTGGTGGATGAATCGGGAATCTCGATTCGAGGTGAGATATTGACTGCACTGATGGTCAATATTATGTTAACATCTAATCCCAGGGGAACTGTGGTGGTACCAGTCCAGGCATCAAGTGCGGTGGAACAAATTGCCCGACAGCATGATGGCAAGGTGATCCGCACCAAAGCTAACCCTACAGCACTGATGGAAGCTTCTCAAAGCAACCCCAATGTGGTATTGGGAGGCAGTTGGGACATGGGCTTTATTTTCCCCCAACTACATCCAGGCTTTGATGCTATGTTTGGAATCGCCAAGTTGATCGAGATGCTGACAGTCCAAGAGCGATCGCTTGCTGATATTCGCGCTGAGCTCCCCCGGGTATGGTACAAAACCGTTACCCTGCGCTGTCCTTGGACAGTTAAGGGTAGCCTGATGCGTCATCTGGTGGAAACCCATCCCAGTGAGCAGCTCGAACTTGTTGATGGCGTTAAAATTATCAACGCGCAAAATGATAACTGGGTGTTGATTTTACCCGATGCTGGCGAACCCTTAGTTCATATTTTTGCCAACAGCGATGACCGGGATTGGGCCGAGGAAAACCTCAAGCATTATCGCAACCATGTTCAGGAATTCGTTGAACAAGAACAAGGTGTAGAAGCGCAACCTTCAGCCGTGTCATAAATCCGATTTATCGGCTGTTAACAGGTAAGCTATCAGCTATCAGCTATCAGCTATCAGCTATCAGCCAAAGGCCTGTGGTCACGCTACGGGAACAGTTTATGCCCATAGCGCAAGCTACACCGAACAGCTTTTGAATAAAATAAGCTGACGGCTGATAGCTGACGGCTGAATGCTTACGTTAATAGGCATAGCGGTGGCTTTCCTCAGAGTGTTTGTAGAGCTCAGAGGAAAGCCGCTACGCTATTGTTGTTAGTTAATTGTTGGTAGGTTAAGTTCTATCAAAGAAAAGCCAAGAGTATTGGTACGCTTGTTCTATAATAAGGAGTCAACACTGAAAGGACAAGGGAGATACGAGGTCAATAACCCCACCCTATAGAGGGATGGGGCTTGCATAAACAATCAATTATGCGTGTTTGACTAGACCATTTGAGCCGAGTTTTGGTACGAACGTTTGAATACTTCCCCAGTTCAAACCTCTTTAAAATTGTGTTGTCAGTTGCTGTTGGACAGGACATCTTAAATTCGGTGGTCGTTCGCGTAGCGTGGCCTACGGCCAGGGGACGAGTCGTCAACTCAAATACTTTTCTCGTGAGGTTTATCACCATGTTACGAGTTCCAGTTATTTCTCCCGATGGGAGACCATTAATGCCAACTAAAGCCTCTCGTGCTCGACGTTGGATTAATAAAGGTTTAGCTGTTGTTTACCAAAACGACCTAAATGTTTTTGCTGTTCAGTTAGTCAACAAACCGTCTGGAGAAGAAACTCAGGACATTGCTGTTGGTGTTGACCCTGGAAAACTGTTTTCTGGTATTGCTGTTCAGTCAAATAAGACTACTCTTTGGACAGGGCATTTAGTGTTGCCCTACAAGAAAGTTCGTGATTCGGCAGAGCCGACGCTACGCGAACGCATGGATACTCGACGAATGATGCGTTCGCGTAGCGTCGGCTTCGCCGAAAGAACTCGTAGAAGTCGTCGAATAAACCGCAAAGTACGTTACTCGCAAAGGTCTCATAGACAAAAACGATTCTCGAACAGAAGAGAAAAAAAAGTTCCTCCTTCAATTCGAGCTAATCGTCAGCTAGAACAACGGGTAATCAAAGAGCTTAGCCTTTTGTATCCATTAAGAGTCATTGTCTACGAAGTAGTCAAAGCAAGAGGTAGTAAAGGATTTTCTCCTGTGATGGTAGGTCAATATTGGTCAATATCTCAGTTAGAGAGAATAGCTCCAGTTATTCAAAAACAAGGCTGGGAGACTGCCCTTAAAAGGGAGGCTCTAGGACTGGTCAAGGACAAGGCTGACAAAAGTAGGCTTTCAGTTAACACTCATGCAGTAGATGGGATTGCTTTGGCTGCTACCCATTTCTTCCGGCGCAAAAACTATTATCACAGCAAAGGTAAGCTAAGTGTCCCAAGAAACTGTGACGTGACTGATGCTACCTTTTCTGTTATCAAACGTGCCCCCATAAGCCGCCGTCAATTACATTTGTTGCAGTTTTATAAAGGTGGAAAACGGCGCAAATACGGCGGTACAACTACTAGCCATGGTTTTCGTAAAGGAGACTATGTTGAAGCTGTCAAGGCTGGGAAACAAGCACGAGGTTGGGTAAGCGGCGAAACAGCAAGACAGGTTTCCGTTAGCGATATCAACTGGAAGCGAATCGGACAATTCACTGCCCGGAAAGTCCGACTATTAAAACGTTCGACGGGCTTAATTGTAAACCACTAATTGGAGGCGCGGCTTTCCTCCCCACCTTAAGAAGGATGGGGTATCCAGCCGCGAAGATTTGATGAACAGCTGCATTTTAATGGCACAAATTATTCAGGATCCAGAACTGCGTTACACCTCAGAGAATCAGACACCGCTGACTCAGATGCTAGTACAATTCTCCGGTCTCAAGGCTGAGGAATCCCCATCAACCTTAAAAGTGGTAGGTTGGGGGGAATATTTGGCTAATGAAATTAAAACAAACTATTCCACAGGCGATCGCGTGGTGATTGAAGGTAGCTTAAGGATGAATGTGATTGAGCGACCAGAAGGGTTCAAGGAAAAACGGGCAGAATTGAATGTTTCCCGGATTCACAAATTGGGAACAGATGATCACTTCGAGCCACAAGTCATGGCCTCGGACAGAACTTTCAACCATACCCCAGAACCATCCCGTCCCCAAACCCATGATAAGGTTGTATCCATGGAGCAACATCGGATGTCGTCATCTGTTTCTTTTCCTAGCAATACCGAACAAGATTTTGCTTATACCAGCACTGAACAAAATACTGAGCAAAGTTTTGACTCTTCTTTTGGGTCTTCATCTCCTCAAAACCCAACGTCTGGTAGCCCTAGTCATCAACAAGATTTAGATGATATTCCCTTTTAGTTATTAGGAGCAAAGATTATAGCGTTTATCATAGCTATGAGGTACACAAAATGTTTTACCTCTTCCCTCTTTTCCCCTCCTGGGAGGGGTTAGGGGTGGGTTCCTGCTCCCTGTTCCCTGCTCCCTGTTCCCTGTTCCCTGTTCCCTGTTCCCTGTTCCCGACTTCTGCAAGAAGTCTATTAAATTGTGTTTCAACTCCTTTACGTACTGATCTATGCCCTCCAGCCTTATCTAAACCTGATTTGTTTTTGTTTGGCTTGGGGGCTAATGATGATTCTAGCTTGGAGCGTTTTGTCAGCAGTCCGAGACAGTTTTGCTGTTGCAAAACGACTGCATCAAATTCCCTGTTCTAACTGTCAGTTTTTTACTGGTGATTATCGTCTTAAGTGTACCGTGCATCCCTCTGTTGCTAATTCTGAAGCAGCAATTAATTGTATGGACTTTTGTGCAAAAAATAATTACATTACTAGGGTTTAAAAGACTCGAGAGTAATGCCATTGGCTTCATCCTTGCTAGTGGGGAGGAAGCGTATATAGCAATCCTAAATTATGTAATGTATTTGTAAAATCACTGGAATTGTTAAAAAGTGGTGCCTTCTCCCTTACGTTCTGCCATCTGCCGTCTGCTTCCTGCCTTAAAGCAGACCATTTCTTTCACACATCAGATAGGATGGCTATATATAGCCATCCTAATGAAAGCATGCGTGATGGATAACAGAATTACTTACCTCACAACTGCTGACCTTGATTCCACCAGGGCCATCGTTTTAGCGCAAGCAAGCGGTCGAACTTATGATGCTTTTGATAAGCAAAACCCTGCTGAGTGTCTTGAGGTGTCTCCACCGGATGGTTATGATTTTGTAGACTACTGGACTGGTGTTGATGCGATTTTTAATAAATACAAAACTGTTGAGTGTTATGGTCTAGTGTTTCGATCTCAGCAGTCTCCTTACACTTATATATTTGCCTTTAGAGGTACTTCTTCGACAGAGGATTTAATAGATAATTTTGGTATTAATCATACAACATTTGTACCTTATCAGGAAGATGTTGTAGTTCCATCTAAGCTTAGGGTTGAATCAGGTTTCTACCATATCTATTCCAATAGTGATGGGAACACACCCTCGATGCAGAATCAAGTGTTTGCCCTAGTTGATAAATATCAAGCATCTGAAAAACCGATCGATACTCTGTATATTACTGGCCATAGTTTAGGCTCTACACTGAGCACTTTCTTCACACTTGATATGGCGTTGTCTAGACCAGATATCAAGTCTGCAAGCTACAACTATGCTTCCCCTCGTGTAGGCAACCAAGCATTTGTAGAATTTTATCAACAACAGGCACCTCAACAAAACCCGGAGACACGAACTATTCGTATCCAAAATGTTTATGATAAAGTTCCTTGTGTCCCATATAAACCTGAAAGATACCAGCATTTGCCCTATGCCTATCTAGTTTCATTTTCTCGAGACAACTTAATGGGTAAATTTGAGATTATCGACAATCATCATCGCAAAAATTATAAAACCGTTTTGAATTGTGCGTTGGAAAGTGAAAGTGGCTTTTGTGATAAAACCTTTGACTACGATCAGGGCAAAACGATGAAGTCGGTGAAACCAGATCCTAGTACAGTCTGTACATATTGGTAGCTCTTGGTCTGGGGATGTATAGCGTTTTTCAATTTGGTGAGGTACAGAGTTTCTGGTTTTAGGGAGCAGGGAGCAGGGAGCAGGGAATAGGGAAGTGGGAACAGGGAACAGGGAAGTGGTAAAACAATCCTGTGTATTTGGCTGATAGGTTACTTTATTATAGCAAATCAGTAATTTGTATTTTATCGTTACAATCTCCGCGCTGATTAAACCTTGTCTATTTTAGAAGCTACTGCTCCCAGCGCTATTGTTAAAATTACTAGTTATAGCTATTCTCTCTGCCATGAGGTAAAAAATGATCCCCCTAAATCCCCCTTAAAAAGGGGGACTTTGAGGTTGATAAGCGTACCTCATAAATGCAATAAACGCTATCACAAAATACTAGTAAAAAAAAGCAATTTTCTGAAAGAGACGCTACGCGAGTCACGTAAACCTTCTGCGCTTATGCGATTGACCTGCATGTCACCCTACGCGAGTCACGCGAACCTTCCGCGTTTATGCGATCGCTAATTTTATAAAAGCGATTATTTGAACGATACACTACGCGATTGACCTGCATGTCACCCTACGCGACCGCTTCCGCTAAAAGCGATTCTCTGAAAGAGACGCTACGCGAACGCTTATTTTTTATTAATCCTAAAACTCCCAAAAAAAACTTTTTAAAACCCTTGACAATTAAAAATATAATCATTACAATAATCAATATAAACCGAAATGAGATTTTTTATAATGTCACAACAATTCAGCCAAAACTTCAAGAAACAACCTGCTCAGCACACTCTGAAAGGTTCTCGTCAATCAGTACTTTATAGTATGCAAATGCTGTATGCCCTAGGCTATGCGGAGATTGCGGAATGGACTCCTCTGGAAGCGACTGATGTTCCTGGGGAAGTGATCACTACAATCACCAAGTATTGGTTGTTGCCATAACACTTTAAATTTCTGGGGGGGTTTCCCCCCCGGGGGCCTTGGTTTTGGTCTGGTTTTGTAGCGTGACCTTTGGCCAAGCAGAGCAGGTTAGGTTTGCTAATTTTGTGACATCAAGATTTGAAATAGTCGTGGATAGTATTTCTGCGGCTATTTTTTTTTTCTTTACTCCCTACTCCCTACTCCCTACTCCCTGCTCCCTGTTCCCTGTTCCCTGTTCCCTGTTCCCTTTGCTATATAATTTACAAAAATAACCTTTAATTCAAAAGCGATGGAAACTCAAGACTTAAAAACACTTATCAAAGAAAGCATCCGAGAAGTTTTGAGAGAAGAAAGACTCTTACTCTGTCATATGTTAATGCTTTACGTTAGTGATCAAGAGCAACAAGACCTTGACACTACCTTTGGTTTACCTCAAGACTATGAGACTGAAGACGTGACTGATCTGACCGATTGGATTAAAAATGACTATTAAATTCCGCAAGAGTGCGATTAAATTATTATAGTCTGCTGATAATTAAAATATTCCCATCACATAAATTATTCAAATTCAATAAGCTTGGAAGTAAGAATTCAGCCGTCAGCCGTCAGCCGTCAGCTAAAAGCTCACGCTACTTGAGGTGCCGTCAGCTTATTTTATTTAAAAGCACCGATTACGCTACGCAGACGCTGCGCAAACAGTAGCCTCGCTTATGGCCAATAGCTGATAGCTGAATGCTGATAGCTGAATGCTTACGGAATAATTATCGCTCCAGTAACGCTCAAGGAATTTAATCTAACGATTTAAAGGGTTAGCTATTAGGATAAAACGTTGATTTACTATAGTTTTTTATGACAATTCGTGAGCGTTGAAATGTTTATAATAATCCCTGTATAAATTGTTATAATTCTTGTTCCCGACTCCCGACTCCCGACTCCCGACTCCCGACTCCCTGCTCCCTTTACACTAAAAAACTATGTCCTAAACTATACTTCCGTTGCTATAAATCCTGAACCCTAAAACGTCAGTAGAACAATCAATAGTGGGTAGCACACTACTGTATTACCCCCACTTCTTTTGATCAGGTTTATTGACTATCCCCAATGGAGGTTCAAACAATGAATCAAAACCTCTGTGTCAAGCCAGCAGCGATTTTAGCCACCGTTGTCGGTGTGATGGCAATGGGAGTGGCTTTCCCTAGGTCTAGCTGGGGGCAAAGTATAATAGCTCAACAACTGAGTTCACCAGGGAGTGAAAGGGCTGAAGAGTTATCCCTAGCAGAAGCCTCTCAACTAACTCAGCAAGCCATTAAGCTTTATCAGCAAGGAAAGTACTCAGAAGCAATTCCCCTAGCTGAGAGAGCATTAGAGATTCGGCGGGAAGTATTAGGAGAGGAACACCCGGATGTAGCACACAGCCTCAATAATCTGGGATTACTCTACTTAAGCCAGGGCAGATATGCTCAAGCCGAACCCCTCTTACAACAAGCCTTAGCACTGAGGAAAAAACTCCTTGGTCAAGACCATCCCGATGTGGCAGACAGCCTCAATAATCTGGCTGCACTCTACTTGAGACAGGGTAGATATGGTGAAGCCGAACCCCTCTTACAACAAGCCTTAGCACTGTGGAAAAAACTCCTTGGTGAAGACCATACCCATGTGGCAATTAGCCTCAATAATCTGGCATTCCTCTACTCAAGCCAGGGCAGATATGGTGAAGCCGAACCCCTCTTACAACAAGCCTTAGCACTGAGGAAAAAACTCCTTGGTCCAGACCATCCCGATGTGGCAACCAGCCTCAATAATCTGGCTGTACTCTACGAAAGCCAGGGCAGATATGGTGAAGCCGAACCCCTCTATCAACAAGCCTTAGCACTGAGGAAAAAACTCCTTGGTCAAGACCATCCCCATGTGGCAGACAGCCTCAATAATCTGGCATTCCTCTACTCAAGCCAGGGCAGATATGGTGAAGCGGAACCCCTCTATCGACAAGCCTTAGCACTGTTGAAAAAACTCCTCGGTCAGGATCATCCCCGTGTGGCAACCAGCCTCAATAATCTGGCTGCACTCTACGAAAGCCAGGGCAGATATGGTGAAGCCGAACCCCTCTATCAACAAGCCTTAGCACTGACGAAAAAACTCCTGGGTGAGAACCATCCCGATGTGGCAAGAAGCCTCCATAATCTGGCTACACTCTACTTAAGCCAGGGCAGATATGGTGAAGCGGAACCCCTCTATCGACAAGCCTTAGCACTGTTGAAAAAACTCCTTGGTCAAGCAGCTAACCAAGCGAGAGCAGGAAATTTTGATTTTGCTGTGTGATGGGCTAACGAGCAGTGAAATTGGGGAGAAACTGTCTATTTCAGAGATTACGGTGAGAACCCATCGAACAAGCATGATGCGCAAGCTCAACATCTCTCATTTGCCGGGGCTGGTTAAATTTGCGCTGAAG
>NZ_JAAHFV010000258.1:0-9425 GCF_010672755.1 Moorena sp. SIO1F2 | reverse complement strand
ACGTTTTATGGCTGAGTACCGAGTCCGGGAAGATTGGGGGCGCTTACGAGGAATTTTACTAGGAAGTTGGCAATTTACCCTAGGAATAAGCTTATGTATATGCCTGATCAGCATGGGCATTATCAGAACACTAGACTACTACCGAAATATTAGTTATGCCAATATCCTCTATATAGGTATTTGGCTAGTTCCTCTTCAAGCATTGATGCTTCTTCACGAAGATATGTCGAGAGGAGCTAATAGTCTTATTCTGGGTTATACTCCCTCCAAAATAGCGTGGCCACTTCTAGCGATCGCGGGAGGATTCTATTTGGGAAAACAAGGCGATATGCTAGACAGCACTTCCATGACTGAATTTGCAGTTATCGCTTTGAGCTTTGTTGTGGTCTTACAGTGGATGTTGTTATGGAATCGCTTTGATCAAGAAATAATTTCTAGCCATGCCATTTATGAACCTCGACAGTGGTTAAAAGTTGCACTTCCTTTCTTACTGATTCAATCGTTCCGAGAAATTTTGACCGAGAGCGATACTTTAATGGTAGGGGGAATCCTTGGTAGTTCTGCTGTAGGAGTTTATGATGCTGCCTGTAAAACTGTTTTATGGGTCAATCTTATTCTAAAGAGCGTCAATCTGTTAGCTGCTCCAGCTTTCACGACGTTATATACGCAAAAAAATTTACCCGATTTGCAGAAAATTGTTTCTGCGATCACTTGGTGGATTTTTTGGCCTTCTTTAGGGATTTCTATTGCATTTATCTTACTTTCACAGCCTATTCTTGGATTATTTGGTCCTGACTTTATCAGTGGAAGTTGGGCTCTACGAATCTTAGTTTTTGGACAACTAATTAGTGCCATCTGCGGCTCTGTGGGTAATCTGATGATGATGACTGGACATCAAAATGATACCTTGGTTGCTTCTGGTAGTTGCGCTCTGATTAATCTTGTTGGCAATGCCATTATGATTCCCCTCTTTGGTTTGGCTGGAGCTGCCTTCACAACAATGTTCACTTTGATTCTGTGGAATGTCTGGCTCAGTGGCTTAGTTGTGCAAAAGATTGGCATTTACCCCTCCATCTTTGCTAGTTTATTATCCAAACCTGAGGCTTGCTGTGAGCCCCAAGATTAAGCAATTGCCTGGTCTATCATTTCATAGTAAGCTTCAAACACGGGATATTTATGACGAATAAGTTCTACATATTCAGTTTTTCCTTGCTTAATTTGATGGATAACTGCACGGCTGTAGGCATAAACTGGGTCGGTTTCCAGAATAGTTTTTCCATGGGAGAGTTTAAAATGAAATAATCTATCTAAATTCTCAATTTTGGGAAACCAAATAGCTTCTCCTCCGTTGATCAGGACATCCAGGTAAATCTGGAATGCCTGGGTAAGACTGGGGCGAATAAATTTTGGTAATTGCTCAAGTGGTATTGGACTTTTTAAGGGTTGGTGAAGCTGCCTCGAACGTAGCGCTCTTGCGAAAGCTGGATTGCTAAGCTGGGTGATATCTTCTGCAGAAAAGTTACTTGGTTCTCGCAGTGGTGAGGGTAAGATCCCAAGAATAACTAGAGCCCGTTGTACGGCTAGCAAGAACTGATCTGGGAACAATTGTGCATCTGTTGCATCAAACAAAATTAGTGGCGTTTGGGTCACTGAGCAGGCTTGAATTACTTTTGGGATTGCTTGCCATCCTGTTCTGTATGTTTCCAAGGGCTCGTGTAGGAGTTTCGGCAGCTGATAGAGTTGTGACCATGGCAATAAGCTGCTCTGTTCAATCATCACATCCCAGCCAGGAAAACCAAGTTCAGCCACGTGATGATCTAACTCTTCTGGGGAATTTTTTTGTCGAGCTTCTTGCCAAATTTCTAGCTTTTGATTGTGATCGATACAGCGATGAATAGCAAAGTTTATCCTAAAAAAATGGGAGTCAAATTCTGGATTGGAAAAGTCTTTAGCGTGATTAGCTTTTTGTACTTTTATCAGTTCCACAAAAGACTCTGGAATATCAGTTTTGAATGCACTGAGTTGTAATTTGGAAAAGTCACCGGTGTTTTTGGCAAGTTCTAATTGAGTACGATTGGATTCTAGAATATAGCGCTCGAGAATCAAATCAAGCGTTGTAGTTACTTGTGAGGCAAAAGTAAGTGCTGGGTTCCGAATTTGGAGCAGTTGTATATCAATCAGAGCCAAAAAGTTTTGCCACTGTTGTTTGCTGAAATGATGGCTGTTGTTTTTGCTGAGGACTTGCAGGGGAATTTGACGGAGATCTCGTCCGGTTGCAGTAGCTTGAGATTCATGGTGCTGGACGAGGTGCAACAAATGCTCGTAGCCCCCTACAATTCGTTGTTCTCCCCAGGAGAATGATTCATTTAAACTGATATCAAATAGGTAGCCTGGTTGATTGGGGATCTTTGAAGGCTGAGTACTCAGCATTCTAGCGATCGCTGTCGTTAGGCTCCGAGCAACTCCTCCTGTCCCAACCATCCGTAAGTGGCCTTGCGTTTTTCGGTGATGTAAATCAGAGAAGGTCATCTTGTAGGAATTACTCAAAACAAGTTATCTCAAATTGTTATCTCAATACTGGCTGGTAACGATGTTTAACCCGAAATACTAAAACCAAACTTTAGTTGATTCTGTGCAAGTTTGTGATGATCAGGTTTGCCGTCAAGCCATAAACGATGAAACTTACGCTTTGCACCTTGATTTTCCTTGAATGGTTTGCGGGTGTGTAAGATTCGGGTATTATCCATGATCAGAATTTCTCCCGGCTGAAGTTTGTACTGTAACTCGTCTGCCCCATTCTCAAGGTAACCTTGAATAAGATTGTAAGCTTGAGCTACCTTTGGTTTGGCTTACACTGTAACCTGATGATCGCTGGGTCGATAAGTCAACATCACGCGATTATCTGCGCGTACAAAAACAGGACCTCGGTAAACTTCACCATCAACGGTTGTCGTTACTACAGCATCAGGTTCAAAGAGTGCTGGAAGTCCAATGGGATCCTGTTCTTTTAGAAAATTGTAGAGAGTTTCGGCTTGGACAACTTGAGATTCTCCCCCGGTGTCGGCGGCAACAATGCACTGCAGGGCAACAACTTTGGGAGGAACTGGCATAAAACTCCCATCAGTATGAAAGTCAAACGGTTGCCCTGTTAAAGCAGTGTAGTTTGCTCCAGGCGTGGGTGTTACAGTTACGATGCCGTCATCATCAGAAATACGGTGAGGCATAATCTGACCAAAATGTGAGCCTATATCAAGCAGGTTTTGCCGAAAGTTAGAGACACCATCGCAAGCAATGATAATGCAACCAAACTGATTGAACACGTCCAGAAGCGCATTAAGCATTGCCTTAGACATTTGGCTAATTTGCTCAACTCGAAATCTGATTAAATTGGGATCTTCGAGACATTGGCTATCTGCCACACCGTTATCCATTTGGGGAAACATCGGTAAGAGATCTTGTTCTATCAGACTCAAAACGTCCGATGTCGAATAACTACGCTGTTCTTGAATGGACAACTCTTTGAGAGAGGTTCGGAGTTGCTCGTAGCATTGTTGGGGCAGTGACTGATTTAAATGACGCTCAAAGAGATATTTGAAATTACTCGCCCCACTGCACTTGCCAAACCAGATTTCTGGTTCCTGATCAGGAAAGATTGTGTAGCTATGGCGATCGCACAGCAATGAATGGAGATGGATACCCGTTTCCTGCCTATGAGTTCCAGGAGAGTAGGGAGGATTGGCTCGGACTCCGAGACGAGCTAAAGCCTCTGTGACAGCTTCCAAAGCACTATAATTAATTCCTTCAACTTCCCAGCCCCAACGCATTCTTAATCCATCTAAAACCTGCTCTAAAGGGGCATTCCCTGCACGTTCTCCAATTCCCGAAAATGTTCCAGAAACGGCGATCGCGCCTGCATGGATAGCCTGGAGAGTATTTTCAAGTGCTAAACCCATGTCATTGTGAAAGTGTACCCCTAGGGGAGCACCATTGGTCACTTCCAAAAGATTACTAAGCCAAAAATGGGTCTTTTCTGGGGTTAGACATCCCACTGTATCAGCGAGTAAAAAGAATTCTACATAAGGTTCAAATTTCGAAATACACTGAGTTAAAAAATCAAAATCTGCACGGCTTGCATCCTCTGCACCAAAATAAACTTCTAAGCCACGATCACGTGCATACTCCAAGTGCTTTAATGTCTTTTCTAGCATAGACCAGCGAACTTGCTCAATCACGCTTATCGGAATATCATCATCAATCGTTTTACCTTGATATTCCAGCTGGCTCTGCACTTGCTTGTCTCGCAGAAATAGTAGCCGATCCGATACAGCATGAAATAATAAAATTTTCTGAACGCCAGTCTCCAAAGATTGATCAATAAACTTAGTTCCCATCATCGTCATAGCAGTAATCTTATCAGCCATACCTTTGCTCATAAGTTCGTTAACAAGGTAAGCTTCTGTCGGATGAATTGCTGGCATGAGATTGATTTTGTGAACCCCAGTAGCTGCAATCATATCAGCAAGATTCGCTTTAGTTTCCCGATCAAAGAAAAGTCCTGCTTGCTGTTCCCCATCCCGGAGTGTATCATCATAAATAGTAATCTTTATGGACTTCATTATTTTTTATCCTTAAGTTTTAGAAAGTCAATTACATCTGAAAACCCAATTTTACTAGATGCCTATTCTATTGTAGTGAGCTTGGACACCTTAAATGTTGCTTTATAAAAATACTATGATCTAGTTTGAAAAATGGTTTAGCGGAAAAGTTTAGCTGAAAAATTTATTGAACTATTTTAGTTGTGCCAGTCTAGTAGTTATTAACAAAATACTAGATAGCACAAATATGCTTATCCAGCACACTTGAAAAGAATAGCACAGTAATCGATTGAATGTTGTAAAAAATGTACTTGACAAACGAAAATATTTATATATCAAAAGCTTTTATGCCATCAAGGCTATCTCAGAAACCCTCAACCCTCAAGGGGTTAACCGGCATTAGTCAAACCTTAAGAGCTGATTCGCAAAGTAAATCTTAAGAAGTCTGAAAGCCTTGCTATGACAGGGTAAACGCATCTTATTTGGTATAAATGGTAACATACAAAAAATTGATTAACTCAATTTTTTGTGAAATTCGAATAAATCCCATCCTAAAGCAGTTTTTTTTGTTCAAAGTCAACAAATTTTCCGCTGACTTTGAACAAAAATCAAAGTCGGATTTGCGTACGAAACCAGAATGTAGAGTACTCTCAAATCGACCAAGGATAACACGGCCAATAATTGAGAATAAGTTGCGCTTATTGAGAATCAACAGGGTAATTCTAGATTTTTGATACTATTGTTTATTTTTTCACTGTAAATTTTAATACAAATTTAGATGCGTTTACCCTGCTTGCTATGATTGTCTTTTGGTTATTAAATAGTTCAATTGTTCTATTTTAGCGCAAGCTTTATCCTACAAGGATTACAGCGAGTTTACGAATCAGCTCTAATAAATCCAGTAATTTCTTAATAGAGGTTACAAATCGTGCGACAATCAAAAATTATAAATAGTTAAGGGATTTGAGCTTTCATCAGCAACAACCGAAAACTCAACCGAACTCACTTGATATGTAAATACTAACTACAATTTTCTTATCCTGATTATCCTAATCTAGAGCAACTGACCAATAAAAAATGACCCAATAAAAAGTTACAAAGAGATGCAGCGCTATGTGACAAGCGCGCATCATTCCCTATTCCCTATTCCCTGGGCGCAGCACAATAACTTTTCTGTTACCGAAACATCCGCTTGGCAATTTCGGAAGCAATTTGCTGACCTAGACGTTGAGTTTCCTGCTTTAACAAAAGTTCCAGCATCTTCGGTACCGATTCTAGGTCAAACCTAGAGGATTCAATAATCATAG
This sequence comes from Moorena sp. SIO1F2, assembly GCF_010672755.1. Classification (NCBI taxonomy): domain Bacteria; kingdom Bacillati; phylum Cyanobacteriota; class Cyanophyceae; order Coleofasciculales; family Coleofasciculaceae; genus Moorena; species Moorena sp. SIO1F2. The sequence continues at coordinate 3,523 of NZ_JAAHFV010000258.1, read as the reverse complement.
CCCCAATCTTTTGCATCCGCTCCAGGTTAGGAGACTCTAATTTTCCAGTTACATTAACCGCCAAGCCCACCGATGCAGTTATCTGCCCAAGAGTCTTGTATGAAAGATTCTCTAAACTGGTAACCATCTCTTCAACCAGAGCATTACGCAAGATACTCCCTTGCTCGGAGTAGAGAAATTCTAACCCCTGGTTTAGGAGCGCACTAATATCAAACTTCCTACTTGTGCGCACCTGACCTAATAACTCCTCCAAAACATGCCATTGAATTCCACCATCTTGATACACAATTTCCTGTAAACAAGTCCTTAATTGGGGGGATGAATCCGTCAACAGCCGTTGGGCAACATAGGGATAAGTTTCATTGAAGGGCTGAAAATTGGGATTGAGCTTAATCGCTATCCCTTCTAAAGTAGCGGCACTGCGGAAAATCAGGAGGTAGTAAGTGGGTAATTTAAATGGATATTTATAAAGCAAGGGGGATAGCTTCCGAATAATACGATTAAAGCCGAATGTTGACACAGTAGCTTCCATCACCCCACCAAAAATATCAGTGAGTTCAGGAATCAGCGAGGTCACATCTGTCTCCGGTGGCAAAAAGTCCAGCTTCACATAGTCTTGTGCTAGACCTTCAAAATCACCAATAACAATATGGACAACCGATTCCAGTAAGCGATACCGATAAGACGGTTCTACCGAGCTCATCATGCCAAAGTCAAGATAAGCCAATTTCCCATCAGGGGTAGCCAATAAATTGCCAGGGTGAGGGTCAGCATGGAAGTAACCTTCCTCTAAAAGTTGCCGCAAGCAACACTGAAATCCTACATCAATCAGGGTATTCGGGTCTAATCCCTGGGCTTTAATGGTTTCTAGTTCCGTCAATTTAGTCCCAGTGATCCACTCCATGGTTAACACCCGCCGCCCCGAGTATTGCCAATATATACGTGGTACAGCGATATTGTTAATGTCACCATAAAGTTGGGCAAATCGTTCCGCATTGCGACCTTCCTGGGTATAGTCCATTTCTTCAAACAAGCGAATAGCTAGTTCGTCGATAAGTGCTACTAGGTCGCTGTGAACAAAGGAGATTGATTCTTGGGCCCATGCTGCTATTTTCCGCAGGATATATATATCTAGGGAAATACACTCCACCAGACCAGGGCGTTGCACTTTTACTGCTACAATTTCACCAGTTTTGAGTGTCCCTTTGTACACTTGTCCTAGGGAAGCAGCAGCTACGGGTTTGTCGCTCAGTGAGCCATAGATGTTGTTATAGTTATCCCCTAATTCTTCTTCAATTAACTGATAGGCAATGTGATTAGAGAAAGGAGGTAATTGGTCTTGTAATTTAGTGAGTTCCTCTAAATAAATAGGAGGAACAATATCAGGACGACAGGAAAGGATTTGTCCCAATTTAATGAAGGTTGGACCAAGTTGAGTCAGCTTTTCACGAAATTCCCAGGCTCGTTGAGGTTGATTTTGGGCAAGGCTACCAGTGACGAAATCCCACCCTAGCCTGATGCTAAAGGTAATCAATGCCCCTACCAAAGCCATCCTGCGTCCCCAGACTAGCCGAGAACGCTGGCGGTAGTAGTCAGAAATGGTTCTTGGCTCGTACTGCAAGGTTAGTATTTTAAGATTTGTTAAATAATTACAAGAAAATTATCTCTTGAACTTTGCGGTTGGTCAAGGGGTAGGGAGTAGGGAGTAGGGTGTAGGGTGTAGGGAGTAGGGAGTAGGGAGTAGGGAGTAGGGTGTAGGGAGTAGGGTGTCGTGAAAGGCGGGAAATGGGGAGAAAGACTGGTGTAAAAAAAGCGATGTGGCCTTCGGCCTCCGCTTCGCGATGAAGCGTTCGCGAAGCGTGGCCAAAGGCCTCAGCTTCCGCTAAAAGCGATCGCACTATGCCAAGTCAAACCTGACAAATAGCGCGATCGCTTTTATCGAATTCCCCAAGCCAAAACCCCGTGTTCTGAGGCTTTTAGGTGTATGATTTTAAGATTTATGCAGAAGATAGAGAAATTGAGGGAGGACTGAACTGTCCACCACGAACTGAGCTTTCTTACGACCTTTAGCTGAGGCGCGGACGTTTTCCGTCTCCGTGCTGTTGCTCCTGCTGCTTGCCTACGCCCACGCTTACTCGCACTCAGTTGGGGCTTTTTATTCAGCTTCTTTTTCCCTCGTAACTCTTCCTCCAATTCACCGATGCGCTTGGGACTTCTCTTTATTTTGCAACTCCCGAGCTGCTATCATTTCAGCCTGTTGCCCGACAAGCACACGCAGCTTCTCGACCTCATGAAGGTCGGTGAGTTGGTCATCTTTCACTTGCACGGGGTTTTCAGTCATATCTTTGTTGAACCAGATTTATGCACTCTTGACAAGGGGGCCAGCTCAATACCCATTTGTTTGAACCCACAGCGGTTATTGAGAATTTACAAGCGATCGGTTAGAGTTTAGATTGAACTGTTTTAACCTTGCTGGCCCACTACGCCTAGAAAAAGGGTTTTAAGTCAAAAAATTCAGAAATTATTCTTGGAAATAGTCTTATTTACAGAAGCAGTTTACAGGCGAGCTAATCAATAAGCAGATTATCCAGTTAACTACGCTCTTAAACAAGTAAAGGAGATAAAAATGGTGAATATGGCAATATAATACTAAAAAAACACACCAATCAAGTTAGTGATTTTTAGAAACTTTCAGTAACTGGTTATACAGGTGGAGGTGAGTTAAAAATAAAACCGAGGTATTTAAGAATAACACAACAGAGTGGATCGATAACGGTACCAATTTAACTGGATATCAGGGGTTACTCAAGCCATAAAAAAATAAATTTGGGTAAGAGACGGATGCCCCACTAATCCGTTTGCAAAAATTAAAAGCAGAATACATACAACCAAAGCAAATTGATCTAAATGCTGGAAATTATAGTGAAATAATAGATTATCTCAGCCGTTGTCGAATTGCACGATATGGTGATTGTGATGTTAACGCAATAGAAGCAGCGTTGATATTGGCAAATCAAGGCAAGATAAGCCGTGAGACGATACAGATAGTAACAGATCAAAAGTGGGGACATACTTATGTAAAGATTAAGCCCCATGGAAATGGTAATTGGAAAGTAGCTGTGGATATTATAGTAGATCCATGGGCAAATTATATAGCTACGAACGTCTTTCAAAGGAAAGTGTATGTACCAAAAGAAGAGAAACTGTCCAGCGGGGAATCAACGTTAACAAGGATGAAAGTGGCTGAAAATTTCATCAGAAATAAATATGAGTACCAGGCAAATGATGAAATACTGAAGGTTCTGAAAGTATAATGAGCACGATCGCTCTTTTGTAGTGCGATTGGCCTACGGCCAATCGCTGATCGTTGATGTCGACCCAGCGATCAGCCGTTGGACCCGCTTCGCTGCCTCCGCTGGCCTGGGTTCCGATGAACGGCAAGCGGTCAAGCACACCGCCTAACGCAGCTCCGAACCGAGGCCCCGACAGTACGACCGCCCCCAGGCCGAGCGCAGCGACGAAC
>NZ_JAAHFV010000257.1:0-9437 GCF_010672755.1 Moorena sp. SIO1F2 | reverse complement strand
GGCTATTCTCTAGAAACTTCTGGAAAAACTCATATAAAACGAAAGGAAATGATAGTATTTTTTATAGAAGATTATCTACTGCGATATCTGAAAAAGTTTGTTAGACCGGACATGATGACTCTTATTACGAGGCAAATTAAGTTTGAGGCTCAGCTCAGAATAAGGAAATTATTGAGAGGGATGAATAATCCAAATCGTAATCTAGTTTATTCCAGATTACATAGAAGATTAAAAAATTAACGAAATAAGATGGCAAAAAAACCTTTAATGAAGAATGGGCAAAATTAAGTTGATCAGATAAGTCGCTCAGAGAACTAACATAATAAATGGAGTAATCACCTAGTGGAACTGTCTGATGCCACCTCCAAAAAGCTGGTGAAAGGAGCTGGAGTTTCTTTCATAGGTAAACTAATAAGTACTGGTTTCAAATACTTTACCCAAGTAGTTCTTGCCTGGCTGCTTGGGGCAGAGTCTTTTGGGCTTTACACCTTAGGAATTACCATTTATCACTTTGGAGAGCTATTTTCAAGGATGGGGCTAGACAGTGGTGTTGTGCGCTATGTCTCAATCTACTATAGTTCCGGTGACAAAAATCGGCTCAAGGGAGTTTTACTACAGGCAATTGGGCTACCTTTATTGAGTGGTATCGTTTTTGGGAGTACTCTCTTTTTTGCCTCTGATCCTATTGCCCAAGGTTTATTTGGTAAACCAGAGCTAGCTCCTGCACTCCGTATCTTTGCCATAGCTCTCCCTGTGGGAGCTGCTACCAATGTCGGAGCCTTTGCTACTACCGGATTTCAGATTACACAATACAAAGTTTATATTTGGGAGCTACTACTACCATTCATTAACTTACTACTAGCTATAGTACTCTGTACCATCGGCTTTGGACTTCAGGGAGCAGCTTGGGCTTGGCTAGTTGCTCTGACTTTAGCATTAGCAGCCACTGTTTACTTCATTGGCAGTATCTTTCCTGGGATAGCTAGAAGAAGTCCCAAACCGATCTTTGAGAGCAAGCAACTAATTACATTTTCCCTTCCCTTAGGCTTTGGAACTTTTGCGTGGCTCATCCTACTCTGGACAGATGTATTGATGCTGGGGTATTTCCGGTCAGCATCAGAGGTGGGTGTTTATCGAGCAGCTTCACAGACATCGCTCTTGATGAATATCATTGCTGGCTCCTTGGTTACAGTTTTTGCTCCGATAATTGCCAGTCTTTACAGCAAGGGCGAGTTTGAAGAAATGGGGAGAGTTTTCCAAACCAGTAGTCGCTGGAGCTTCTCCTTGACATTACCTCTGTTTTTAATTGTTGGAGTTGCTGGCAAAAACATTTTAAGTATTTTCGGGGCAGAATTTGAAACTGGATGGTTGCCCTTGGTCATTTTAGGTATGGGGCAACTGGCAAGAGCCGGTGTGGGAGGATTATCTAATCATATGCTAGCTATGTCAGGTCATCAATATTTCAAGCTTTTTGCAGATATTGGTCTAGCAATCACGAATATAGCATTGAATATTTTGTTGATTCCCCTATGGGGAGTTATGGGAGCAGCAGTAGCAACAGGGGTTAGCATTACAGGGATTAGCATGTTACGTGCAGCTCTAGTAAAGCGCGCTTTAGGGGTAGGGATTCCCTTGTATAATTGGACATATTTAAAAATTATCGTAGCTGGGACTACAGCTGCTTTGATTGGTTTGGTTGTGCAAAATTGGCTCGAACCTATGCATTTCGTGTTGTCAGCATTGTTCACAGCATTAGTTATTTGTTTATGCTATTTTGGTCTGCTATTACCAATGGGTATAGAAGAAGCAGATCAGATGATATTGGTAAAGATTAGCAAGAGATTAGGACTATTCAAGGATTGATGCGTTTGAGGATTAATAGATTATAAAATGGTTCCCAATACTGTTGGTTAAAGTTATCATTAATTCAAGAGATTATATGAATAAAAATGATGTTGCACATATTAGCTAATTTACACAAACCTATAGAAACTATAAAAAAGCCAATTTTAGGCTGGAAATATAGCCATAAAAAACCAGAATTTGCTATAACTTTATTATGGTTATTTTTAAGTTTGATAAACTTGGGATGTGTGAGTCAGTCCAGCACGGAAAAATCAAGTACTAAGGCTAATAGTTTAGCTTATTCTCAAATTGAACCCCTAGTCATTCCTGTAGGTGGACCAGCTCCAGACAGGCGTATTGGTGGGCTGATTACAACAGATATTAACGATGACGGCCAACAAGATTTTATCATCACTAAGTCAGATTATATTGCAGTTCACGATCATTCTGGAAAAAAGCTCTGGGCAAAGCAGATCAACATTCAAGTGGTAGGGAAGTCGGAGCAAAACGGACTACCTGGAACTCATGGACCAGGTGTCCAAGCAGCTGATGTAGATGGAGATCAAAAGACAGAAGTTCTGTTTTTAACCAAGGACAATACCCTCCATATTGTTGAAGGGTTCAATGGACAGACTCAGAAAACTATAAAACTCCCATCTCTAGAAGGTACAGAGGGTTGGGAGCACCTAGTAGTAGCCAATTTCCGGGGCAAAGGCGATCGCGATTTACTACTTCAGACCACGAATGCTGAAGGATACCGTATGGGTCGTTATCTAGCAGCCTATTCCCTAGACAACCTACTCAAAGGTGAAAACCTTAAACCTTTGTGGACCCGAGATGATTTCCTTGCCAATGCCCACAATGGGGCACGGGTGGCAGATCTCGACGGAGATGGCAAAGATGAGGTTTTGGGCGGGACGATTATATCACCATTAGGAGAGCTACTGGTGCGAATTCCCATAAAAGGTCATATTGACTCCCTGTTTGTGGCTGATGTGCGTCCAGACATCCCAGGATTAGAGGTGGTAGCTCTGGAAGAGGGGGGTGGCAATCGGGTTTTCCTTTATAACCGCGATCGCGTAATTTGGAAAACCCACTACAAGCATCAAGAACCACAAAATGCTGCCATTGGTGATTTTGACCCCCAACGACCGGGATTAGAAGTTTGGTGCCGCAGCCGTTACCAGAAGCACCAGAAACCCTTTGTATTTGATGCCCAAGGTCAACGGATTGCTGACTATCAAATGGATGATGTTGCTCCCAAGGGATGGACAGAAAAAGGTGTAGAGGTGATCTTCCCGATTGATTGGACAGGAGAGTCGAGGCAATTAGTGGCTGTCAAAGAGCGCCATAAACCAGGAGACGTCGGAATTTTCGATGCCCTGAGTGGAGAATTTCTCCATCGGTTCAAAGAACAGGCGGCGAGACTTTACGTTGCTGATGTGTCTGGGGATTGGCGGGAAGAGGTGATGGTTCTCAATGGGAATCAGCTGCACATTTACAGCAACCCCGAAGCTAATCCCAATCTTGATCGCCCACGGCTATGGACTCAAAACCAGTACCGCCGCAGTAAGATGACTTGGAATTACTACAGTCCATAAACTAAAAAACAATGGAAAAAAGGTTAGCTGCTAGGAAAAAATTGATTCTTACGATAATTAAATGCGGCGTTTCCATAGTGCTACTGTCTTGGGCGTTGCGCAAGACAAATCTGCCCGAAATTTTCCTAGCTGTGAGTTCTGCCAACATTCCTCTTTTAATAGCAGCGTTTGTGGTCTACTTAGCCAGTTACTACATCAGAGCTCATCGGTGGCGGGTACTGCTTTTGGCTCAGAATGTGAAAGCTAGGATCCCTTATTTGTATAAGTCCTACATGGTCAGCATTTTCTTCAGTAATTTTTTGCCCTCCACTATTGGTGGGGATGCTATTAGGGCTTATGATGCCTGGCGCTTGGGAACCAGCAAGTCAGTCGCACTAGCCACTGTGTTTTTGGATCGTTTCCTCGGTTTACTGGGTTTGATGCTGTTTGGCCTCGGGGCGCTGTTTTTTTCTCAGACATTGATCGCCCAGTTACCATTACTTCACCTGTGGGTAATGCTAGGTACAGCAGCAATTCTGCTTTTACTCTCGATGATTTTCATACCCTCTCAGAAGATTTCAAGGGTTATTAGCAAGATAAAACTACCCTTTTGGCACCCCATAAAAAACAAGGTATTGAATATTATTAAAGCTTTCCTTGCCTTTGGTAACCGCAAACATGCCTTGGGTATGTCTATGGGGTTGTCACTGATGGTGCAAATCAGTGTCATCGCTCATTATTACCTAATTTCCAAGGCACTGGATTTACCGGTTCCCCTTCTTAGTTTCTTTGTGATCATTCCCCTAGTCTCCTTGATCATGGTGTTGCCTGTATCGATCAACGCGATTGGTCTCCGTGAGAATGCATTTGTATTCTTTTTTGCGGCTTACGGCTACAATATTGCCAGATCCGAAGCGATTGCCTTTGCTTGGCTGGCTTACGGAATCGTGATAATTCAGGGGCTGCTGGGGGGAATTGTATACGCTTTGCGCAAGTAAAGGTGATTAACTCAGATCAGGTAAGGTCGTGATCAGGTAAGGTCGTGATCGGGTAATCGGATGATCAGGTAATCAGGTGTAATGGTGATCAATAAACAATAGTCAGAGCAAATATAAATTACCAAATATAAATTACCAAATATAAATTACCAATTACCAAATATAAATTACCAATTACCAATTAAAATTACCAATTACCAATTAAAATTAATAAAATGCCATCACCAGTAGGACACACATTAGCCGGTATTTGTGGATTTGTTCTGGCACGCCCTTATGTAGCTTGGCATCAGCAAACTCGGCTGTTGTATGGTTCAGTATTGCTCACGAATTTGCCAGACATAGACATTCTGCCTGGATTGCTGCTGGTTGGAAATCCAGGAGCTTTTCACCGTCAGGCCACCCACAGCTTGATAGTAGCCGCCGTAATTGGCATCTTCGTTGCTTGGCTAGTGGGACGTTGGAGGTTAAATCGGCTCCGGTGGGGAATTTGGGCAGCTCTAGTTTATGGCAGCCACATTCTCTTGGATATGCTAGTAGCTGACCCAACAGCACCTTTCGGAGTCCAGGCACTCTGGCCTTTTTCCCTAGAGTATTTTATTTCACCTATTACCATCTTTGCCCGATTTGATTATTTTAATCCAGAATTGGGTATGGTGCGCACCATATTGAGTATTCCTAATTTCTTGGGAATACTGTGGGAAATCGTAGTACTTACACCCTTGGTAGGACTGGCATGGTATGGGTTTGGGAAAACTGACGGCAGAAAACCATTGGCAAGATAGAGGCCAAGGGTGATGGGGTGATCAGGTGATCAGGTTATCGAGACAATAATAGATCTTTTGCATAAATGTCTAAAACAAGGCTGATAAGTAATATGGCCGTGTGTCCCAATTTACTTTGGTAAGAGGTTAATCGTTCTTTGTTGATGGCGATCAACCATCTTTCCTGAGCCATGATGAACCCTCGTCTGATCACGGTGGTTCTTAATACTGATTGTAGATAAGGTTGGTCAGATCCATGAAAGCAGAAAAACTTAATTCAACAGAAACCTCAATCCAAGCCGATTGGCTTTGGGAATCGATTCCCATCGCCTTAATTTTGCTATTGGCGGCTGGGTTTGACCTCTATCAACTCGGCACAGAGAGCCTGTGGGTGGATGAACTCTACAGTGTTAATGATGCCAAAGGCTTACCAGGCCATCTGGGTCTAATCCGCCCAGTGTATTTCATCCTCCTGTGGCTCTGGATGCAGTTTGGCACCAGCGATGCTTGGTTGCGGGGGTTGTCTGTCTTGTTTGGATTGGGCAGTGTATTTCTAACTTACCAGCTTGGTCGTCGTGTAGCGGGAAAGGCAACGGGCTTGATTGCTGCCCTCCTCTTGGCTCTATCGCCCCTGTTCATCAATTTTGCCCAAATGGTTCGTATGTACACCCTAGGCACTTGTCTCGGTCTAGGTGGTACCCTAGCGCTAGTGCATGCTCTTGAGAATCCTACTACCACCTCAATGGCTTGGTGGGCTAGCCTACGACTGTTGGTAAACCTAACTGCCCCACTCAATGCCACCCTGCTCTTCGCGGACATCTGGTTGGTATGGTTTCGGTTTCGCAAGCAACGGGCTACATTATTAGCTTTCGGCAAATGGCTGTTGCTGGTGATCCTGTTGTGGTTACCATCTTTGTTATCTCTAGTGTCTGGAAGCCTGCCCTTCCTAAGCAAGGCCCTTAATCCCATCGCCAAAATTGATGCATCGGCTACTCGACACTCATTTCCGAGTTTTGTGGATGTTTTACGTAAGTTAAAGAATTTTACTGCCTTTCCATTTCCTTCCACATCGAAGGTCAGCAGCTTGTTTTATCAAGCCTACAGTCTACTATTAGCTGCCTTGGTCGGTATTGCCATCATCCACAAAAACCACAAACCACGCCTGTGTTGGATTGCTGCTTGGGCGTTTATACCGTCAGTCATGATTTTTTTAGTGTCTAAACGATTATGGATAGACCGCTACATATTGTTTTTATCCCCATACATTTTGATTATTCTGGCCGCTGGCTTGATGGGATTGTGGCGTTGGAAACGGAGTTTGGCGATCGCAGTAGCAATTATCTATACCATTACCGTTAGCAGTGGGCTAATACGCTATTACACCGTGCAGGATCGCCAAGATTGGCGAAATGTAGCGCAAACGATTAGCATTGGTGAAAAACCTGGTGATACCATCGTGTTATCCATAGGTTCGCCAAAAATGACCTCAGCCCTTGGTCATTACTATAGTGGAGATGCCCCGATCTATTCCCTCGGGAAACTTTGTCCTTCTGATCGAGTCAAAAAGCCTGACGTAGAGGAAGCACTTAATAACTTGCCACCTATTTCCTCGCGGCTCTGGCTAGTTTGCGGCACAGGTTTTGACCAAAAAAAGTTTCGCACTGTTTTCAAAGAACATTTTGACCTGGAAAGACACGCAGAATTCACTAACGAGAACTTTTATAGACAAAATGATTTAATGCATCTATTTCTGGTCATACCCAATTCTCTCAATTCTACTGATACTCCAAATCCTACTGATATCAAAAACAAATCAACATCGGTCTCAGCTCTAGGGCTTTGATTATTTAGGTAGCATGAAAGCCAACAACCACAAACCAGCAGCGCTCCTAGAGCAAGGAAATTGGTTTCGACCATGGATGCCCATTACCTTAATCTTACTATTAGCGAGTGGATTGTACCTCTATCAACTTGGTACAGAAAGCCTATGGGTTGATGAACTCATTAGTATTCATCGTGCCAAGCACCTAGAGCAAGTCTTTAATAGTACACGCCCCCTATATCAGATCTTTTTACGGATCTGGATGATAGTTAGCAGTAGTGATGCTTGGCTGCGGGGATTGTGCGTTGTGTTTAGTATTGGTACTGTTTTTGTTACCTATCGGCTTGGTCGGCGCTTAATCGGAGAGTCCACTGGCTTAATTGCTGCCCTAATCGTTGCCCTCTCACCCCTGTTTATCCATCATGCCCAAGAAGTCCGGATGTACGCACCGAGTACATTCTTTGGTGTTGCTGGCACACTGATCTTAACCCACGCCCTAGAACGTCCAACGACTCCTTTACTATTAGGATGGGCTGGTCTGCGATTCTTGGCAATTATCACCACACCCATTAACGTAGCGCTGCTGCTCCCAGACATAGTTGTGTTTGGCTGGAAGTATCGGAATCAACCTCGTGTTTTGTTCCGTTTCGGGGTCGGACTGTTACTGATTGGTATTTTATGGTTGCCATGGGTGTTTCCCCTAGTAACTAAGAGCGCCAAATTTATGGGAGGTGTAAAAGTACCTGGTACATCAGTTCGTGATCTCGGTGGACGCACTAGTCCTGGTTTACTGCATGTGATCATGCAGCCAGGTCGCTTTACAGCTTGGCCCTTTGGTCGAGCCAATTCCAATGCCATCTACTGGTTTTACAATGCCTACTCTGTCATGTTGACCTGTTTGCTAGGTGTTGTCCTATTCAACAAACCACGCTCAGGTAAGCTGGCTTGGATTGCGGCTTGGGCGTTTTTACCCTTAGTTCTGTTCTTTTCAGTGTCCCAAGTCTCTCGCTCTCTTTGGGTTAATCGTTACCTACTGTTAGCAGCTCCATACCTATTTATTCTTTTAGCAGCCGCTGGGCTCGGCATTTGGCGTCGATGGCGTATTGGTGCGTTGGTGATAGCCCTGATCTATGCCATTGCTGTTGGTGGTGGGCTAAAGCGTTACTATACCGTGCTGGATCGAGAAAATTGGCGTGGTTTAGTGGAAACCATTGCCACCAAAGAACAACCGGGTGATGTGATTGTTTGGTCCATTGGTCAGAGAATACCTGTAGCATTAAATCATTACTATCATGGCTCTGGGAGTATTGAGATTAAGGATGTACTCCCGCGATCGGTTAGAAAAAACGATCAGCAAGCGATAGAAGGTTGGGTTAGCAGTTTGCCCCCAACCCAATCTCGTTTATGGCTAGTTTATGTCAAGTCGTCGAAACTATTTCGGTCTGTTGTTAAAGAGCAATTTCAGATTGAAACCCGAGAGAAACCCATTGATGGGATAGAAATCTTTCTGCTTAAACCACGTTCTGCAGATCAAACCTCTGACGAGTAGACTTCGCCGCAGTTGTCTATTGAAGTAAGCCTAGAAGTAGTTATTGCCGGTTTTTTGCGATCGCGTAGCGTGGCCTACGGCCAATCGCAATTTCCTGAAATTACTCAAAGCGCAATTAATTCAAGAATGATATTTAGAAGAATTTATCACCCTAATCTAGAGATTGTACAGATAAAGAGTATTCAATATAGAATTATAAAACAGCACTTACAAGCCTGTAAACACAATGAAAAAACTATATTTTTTGAGCAACAGGGGATGTAAAGATACTAATCGTAAAGGCTGTCATCTTTGGGGAGTTTAGTATTTTCAATCAGTTGGAGTCTAATGGGCGACTTTCCAACTGAACCCAATTCCTTGGAAACAATTTCAGGTTAGGTGCAATTTGTAAAGCTGCTCGTAAAAAATTGTTACTATCCCTCAACTTACTTGGCTGCTCTAGGGTTTGAGATTTTTGTCCGTTGGCGATCGCTAATGAAATGCTAATTAAATTGTGCTTTGGCTCTGTCGCCGGAACCCTTGCCGTACGCCAACTCGAACACACAATACCCTCGAAAATTATCCTGGCATATAAATAATTGACTACAATGTTTAAACTAAAAATAGCAAAAAAATGAGAGGTTTGTAAAAATTTATAAATTAATCCTTGACAAAATAATTTTTTTATTAGATTTTAAAACCTGAGCCCAATTTACTTAAATTCTCAGGACTTCACCATTGCCCCCTAAATCCTAGAAACTAGGGGGAATTTATGAGAATTACCCCCCAGATTTGAGGGGAGGGGGGGTAAAACCCCCTAAACTTACTAAGTCCTAAGTCTGCTACACTTAGCAACTGTTCTACCCGCTAACTGTAGGTAGAAATAAAGTGAAGACAGAT
>NZ_JAAHFV010000256.1:0-9563 GCF_010672755.1 Moorena sp. SIO1F2 | reverse complement strand
CATACTTGGGGGAGTAGCCTATAGCAACCAAGACCTGGATGCTATAGGCTACTCCCCCAAGTATGCCTCCGATTTCAGCAATTGTGTCGGCTAAGGTAATGGCAGCGGCGGGAGTTTGATAGTAATCTAGAGTAACTAGAGACACTGCTTGTAGGGTAATTCTGTCAAGCCATTCTTTCTGGAGGGTTTGGAAAACGCCTAGGCTAATCGCACTTTGTTCTCCAACCCAGTCAATGTGGGTGCGGATAGCTTTAGTGCCATGAGCATAGCTACATTTGAGTCCAAATTCCATGCGCCGATATAAATCTTCCCCTTGCCAATAGGTTTCGGCATCAGCATCTCCGGTCAGACAGGCACTATTAAAGGTACCATCAGGATTGGGAGACCGTTCCCAGATATGACCTTTATCCAGATGGGTGTGTATATCTAGAAAACAGGGCCATACTTGTCCTTGCTTGAGATCTATACTCGGGATATGACTGGGTATGTTACTGGTATCTGTGCTAGCTTCAACACTGTTTGCAATGCTGTTGTCGGTACTGTTTGCGTTCCCGTAGCGGCTCTTTTCGACCATCGTGTTTTGCTGCCCCTTGGGAAAAATCGCCTTTGGCACCATAGCAGCAATGGCTCCCTGATTAATTTCAATATCAACTAAGCACAAACCCTGCTCGTTGCGATCGCAAACGTTGCTGTTTTCCAGTAGGCAACATGGTACGTAGGCATTTTTGAGCCAGTATCGTTCGGCATTGGGAATCATTAGGGAGTAGGGAGTAGGGAGTCGGGAGTCGGGAGTCGGGAGTCGGGAGTGGCCTATGGAAAAATTGAATGTACCTCATAAGTATCATAAACAGTATCATAAACGCGCAGTCGATCATCAAACCCAATCCTGATTTCTGATCACACCAAGAAATCCTCTGCTGTTCTAATCTTCCTTGATCCGAAGTTCCCGATTCCCGATTCCCAATTCTAAATTCTAAATTCTAAATTCTAAATTCTAAATTCTAAATTCTAAATTCTAACTTCTAACTTCTAACTTACCGATTCCCCATCTCCCCATCTCCCCATCTCCCCATCTCCCCATCTCCCCATCTCCCCACACTTAAACCCTCTAACCAGGCTTCAGTAGCTTCGGCATTTAAAGGTTTAGAAAACCAATACCCCTGTCCATATTGACAACGCCAATCACAAAGCTGTCCCCATTGCTTTTCAGTTTCTACTCCCTCTGCTACTACATGTATACCAAGGTCGTTTGCCAACTTTACCATCCACCGCAATATTTCCCCATGTTTGTGATCATCACTCATGCCTTTGACAAAAGAGCGGTCAATTTTCAATATATCAATGGGTAAATTTGGCAAGTAACTCAAGGCAGAATAGCCAGTCCCAAAATCATCAATGCACAACTGAATCTCTCGCTGTTTGAGTTTCTCCAACAGAACCACTGCAGTGGTTTCCAGCAGTACACTTTCTGTGATCTCCAGTTTCAAACTCTTGGCATCGAGACCAGAATCCCACAAAATTGTGTCGATTTTACTGATTAGATCTGGTTGGGATAATTGTAAGCTAGAGACGTTAACGCTGATGGTTAAATCTCGATATTGGGCAAACTGTTGTTGCCACTGCCACATTTGTTGGCAAGCCTCCCGTAGTACCCACCAACCCAGTGGCACAATCAGCTTTGTTTCTTCTGCCACCGGAATAAATTCTGCTGGCAACAGCAGTCCCCGTTCGGGATGCTCCCAGCGCACCAGTGCCTCAAAGCCAGCCAGCTTATGGGTTTCAAGAGACACAATCGGCTGGTAATAAAGCCGCAATTCTTGGCGCTTAATACCCAAGCGTAAACTATCTTCTAACTGCAACCGCTCTGCACTCCGGGTGCGCATGGCAGGGGTAAATAGCTGATAGCCAGTGTTACTTTCCATTTTGGCTCGATAAAGAGCTAGACTGGCGTTGTCAAGAAGAGCAGAGGGTTGGTAATCATCCCTGTCATTGCTAGCAATTCCAATATTGGCACTCATAAAGATCTCATGGTCATCAATCGAAAAAGGCGATCGCAGGCTAGCGCAAATCTGTTCTGCTACCAAGGTAGCTTCACTGACATCGTTAATGTCTTGGAGCAAGACCGCTAATTCATCTTCTGACCACCGCGCCACTGTATAGTTAACGGTATAGTTAACGGTATAGTTAACGGTAGAATTCAGGGTATAAGTCAAGCGAGAATCAAAAGCCTTTAGCAATTTTGATCCCACTTGCCGTCCCATACTAAACTGAATGACTTTGAAACGTTCCAAAGCCACCAATAAGACGGCGAATCGATAACCCTTATACCACTTTGACCTCTGGATTACTTGCCTCAACCGTCTCCTAAAACTATCTGGGTTAAGCCAGGGAATCAGGAGGTCATTAAAGGCAGAATCCTGAAACCTTTCTACAGGTTGCTGATCTGGCTGATCATTGTTAATTCTAGCGAACACCTACTTTCTCTATCACCCTGAATTAGCCCAATTGAGTTACTCATTGATAATTGAGCCAAAAAGGAAACCCGAAAGGCAAAAGCTGTGGTATAGTAAACGTTTTGCCATATTCTTTAAGCTCAATTGTGTTAATGGTTGTTAACGATGAACATCCTTCCTGATGGTTTGACTCAGCAAATCAATAACGCTGTTTGGCATCATCCTAAGTTGCGGTTATACCGTTTAAATCAGAGGTGGGACTGTTGAATGTGGACTGAATGTGGACGATAAACAAGCAACGGTCAACTCTCGAAAACCAAACTTCAATACAACGCTAGCCACTGTGGAACAGTACCGTGGATCAGTTATGGAACATCTTAGTTAACCATTAGTTAACCAGGTATAACAAAATAGAGCATGGAGTAGGGGTAAATCCCATGCCCTATTGTTGGATGCCCACAATTACGAGGTAGTTTTAACTGTTACCGATACTTTTTAGCTACCAAAGTCTACCAAGATAGACCAAGGCCCGCCAATGCAAGATGCTTTCACATCCAGGGGGTATCTCCCAAAGCTCTGACGGAATATCCCGCGAGCGCCATAGAAATGTCAAAAAAGTGGTTCCACCGTAGGTCGAGAGCGCAACTATTAAACCCTTGGTTTTCGGCTTTAATTTAAGTTACATAATAATCCCTGTCGGTGTTACCCTAATTTAAGTCTAACAAATAATAAGAGTTTTTGGTAGACTCTGTGACATTTTTTCTAGCTGTTTACTAACCCTTTAACCCGTATAGGTAGTTTTTAGATGGCTTAATTGCGTAAGCCTGGTTGACTAGGGAAGCTGATCCCCCTTGAAGTAGGTAGCCAGCGATCGCTTATTGAACGCTGACTTGGCGTTAACCCTAAAGGACGATTTGCGATCCCTATCCTTAAGGTAAATCGGCAATTTGGCTTTGTCTGTGAGAAAAAGTAATAAATAATTATAATTGATTACATAATAAAAAGTAATGAGTGTTGAAGAAGCATTGGCGATAGTGGATACGGTCATCAAACCCGAACGCTTAAACGCAGTTCAAGAACTGGTGCTCCGCCAATGTTGGTCAGGACAAACTTATCAAGAGATTGCTGACGGTTCCGGTTACGATGCCGATTACATTCGGGTGGTTGGCTCCCGGTTGTGGCATATCCTCTCAGAGGTTTTTGGAGAGAAGATCACAAAAAATAACATTCGTTCTGTGATCAGGGAGCGATTACGAGAGGTGGAGCTTGAGGAGTTGCCAGAGGTCGAGCTGGAATTACCTACAGAGATGGAATTACCTAGAGGTGTGGTGCCTCTGAATTCTTCTTTTTATATCGAGCGTCCCCCCAATGACTCTTTATGTTACGAAACAGTGTTGCAGCCAGGGGCATTAATCCGAATTAAAGCCCCTAGACAGATGGGTAAAACCTCGCTGATGGTGAGGATTCTTGATCACGCTAGAGCATCTGGCTTCCGCACAGTTGCTCTGAGCTTGCAGCAAGCCGATGCCAATGTGTTCACCGATTTAGAGCGATTTTTACAATGGTTCTGTGCCACAGTCACTCGTAGCCTAGAATTACCGAATCGACTGACTGATTATTGGGATGATATCTTTGGCAGCAGTGGAAATACCACAGATTACTTCGAGAAGTATCTATTAAAAGAAATAGATACACCGGTGGTATTGGCCTTAGATGAGGTCAACCTGTTGTTTAATTACCCTGCCATTGCCACGGATTTTTTGGGTTTGTTGCGAGCTTGGTATGAGAAAGCCAAATACGGTGTAACCGGTAGCACAATTTGGCAAAAATTGCGCTTAGTTATTATACATTCTACTGATATTTATATTACGTTACATATCCACCAATCCCCTTTTAATGTGGGATTATCTATTGAATTGCCAGAGTTTACTAACGCCCAAGTGCAAGAATTAGCCCGTCGCCACGGAATCGATTGGGGTAGTGATGATTCCAGCTTCGATCACATATCATTAATTATGGCTAAAGTAGGAGGAAATCCTTGTCTTTTAAGAGTAGCATTATATCATCTTAGGCGCGGTGACGTTACCTTTGAGGAGTTATTGAATTCAGCAGCAACTGAATCGGGAATTTATCATGATGACCTTCGACGACAATGGTGGAATCTACAACAATATCCACAACTGGTAGTAGCCTATCGAAAAGTGGTTATGTCATCCCAGCCAGTGGAATTAGAGCAAAAGCTAGCCTTTAAGTTGCAAAGTTTAGGATTAGTACAGCTCCACAAACAGGGGGCTGTGCCTAGTTGTGATTTGTATCGTCAGTACTTTAGTACTCACTTGGGGTAAAACCCATTGATGCCTGTAAATCATGAAAAAGCACAACTATCAAGTTGGCGGAAGTTTACCCCCTGATACCCTCTGCTATGTGCGCCGTAGAGCAGATCAGGATTTGTATAAGGCTCTGATAGCGGGGGAGTTTTGTTATGTCCTTACCTCCAGGCAAATGGGTAAGTCTTCTTTGAGGGTGCAAACTACTCACCGATTACAAAGAATAGGCATCCACTGTGGAATCGTTGATTTGACGGAAATTGGTACCCAAGATTTGACAGCAGACCAGTGGTATGCTAGTGTAGTACGCTGTCTGGTGAGCAGCTTCAACCTCCAGGTCAATTTACGAGCTTGGTGGCGTTCACACTCTTATCTATCCCCAGTGAAGCGTCTTAGTGATTTTATTGAGGAGGTGCTACTGGCAGAGGTTGAGGGAAATTTGGTAATCTTTATTGATGAAATCGATAGCATTCTGGGTTTATCGTTCCCGATTGAAGATTTTTTTGCCCTAATCCGAGCTTGCTACAACAAGCGCACAGAAAACCAAGCCTACCAACGCCTCAGTTTTGTTTTGTTAGGGGTAGCCACTCCCTCGGATTTGATTGTAGATAAGCAACGGACTCCGTTTAATATCGGAAGGGGGATTGAGTTATGTGGATTTACTCTGGAAGAATCCGAAACTCTAGGGCTAGGATTGAGCGGAAGGGTTAGCAATCCCAAAGCCTTACTTAGGGAAATCTTAGCGTTTACGGGAGGACAACCTTTACTGACCCAAAAGCTATGTCAGCTGATTCTAGAGGATACAGAGAATGGTACTGTCAATCCCACATCTCTTGAGTCCCTTGTGGATAGGCGGATTATTAACAACTGGGAAGTCCAAGATAAACCAGAGCATCTCAGGACCATACGCGATCGCATTCTCAGCAATGAGCAACGGGCTGGGCGGTTATTAGGACTTTATCAGCAAATTCTGCAACAGGGGGCAGTAGCAGCAGATGACAGTTGGGAACAAATGGAATTGCTACTGTCGGGATTAGTGGTCAAGAGTCAGGGCAAGGTTAAGGTTCGCAACCCCATTTATGCGGCTGTTTTCAACTGTGATTGGGTCAGCAAGCAACTATCAAATCTTCGTCCCTATGGCACAAGTCTAAGAGATTGGTTCAATAGTGATTGTCAAGATGAATCGAGACTATTGCGAGGTCAAGCCTTACTCGATGCTTTAGCTTGGGCAGATTCCCGTAGCCTGAGTGACCAAGATTATCAGTTCTTATCGGCTAGCCAAGCTTTGGATAAACGGGAGGCTCAACGGGCTGAAGCCGCACGAACTAAAGCGGTGGCAATACAATTGACCAAAGAAAAGGAAATTTCCCGACTGCAAAAGCTGCTGCTGGCTACAGTGAGCACAGGATTTCTAGTGTCGGCTAGTTTAAGACTGATGGCTTTCCTGGAGTACGAAAAAGCTGTCATTAACGAAATTAATGCGATCGCTAAATCCTCTGAAGTCTTCTATGCCTCCAATCACAAGTTGGATGCCTTGATCTACGCCATCAAGGCTTGGAACAAACTGCAACAGTTAGCTGGAGCAAAGGCAGATACCCAGACTCAAGTTGAGAAAATGCTCTGGCGAATCATGTATGAGATTAAGGAGTACAATCGCTTGTCAGGACATCGGGGTGCGGTTTACGACCTGGTTTTTAGCCCAGATGGTGAGATGATTGCCTCGGCTAGCGGTGACAACACTGTCAAAATTTGGCAGCGGGACGGCAAGCTGGTAAACACCCTAGAAGGTCATGGCTCCCAAGTTAAGGGAGTGGCATTTAGCCCAGATGGTGAGATGATTGCCTCGGCTAGTGCCGACAACACTGTCAAAATTTGGACAACAGAGGGCATCTTGCTAAACACCTTCACTAACTATAGTGCTGGGTTTGAAGCAGTAGCCTTCAGCCCGGATGGTAAGCTAATCGCCTCCGCTAGTGAAGACAACACTGTCAAACTTTTGACCATAGAGGGCAAGTTACACAAACTCCTGACAGGGCATAGTGCAGGAGTTGAAGGAATAGCGTTTAGCCCCGATGGTGAGATTATTGCTTCTGCTTCTGAAGACAATACTGTCAAACTCTGGACAAAAGAGGGTAGCTTGCTTAGAACCTTTACAGGTCATAGTGCAGGAGTTAAAGGAGTAGCGTTTAGCCCCGATGGTGAGATTATTGCTTCTGCCTCTGAAGACAATACTGTCAAACTCTGGAGAAAAGAGGGTAGCTTCCTTAAAACCTTAACAGGACATAGGGACGAAGTTTATGCAGTTGCTTTTAGTCCCGATGGTAAGCTAATTGCCTCGGCTAGTGAGGATAATAGCATTAAACTCTGGACAAAAGAGGGCAGGTTGCTCACTATCTTAGAAGGTCATCGGGATGAGGTACAGGGAGTAGCATTCAGCCCTGATGGTGAGATAATTGCTTCGGCTAGTGAGGACAGTACGATTAAGCTTTGGAAACAGAACAGTACCTTGTACACAACCCTTACTGGTCATTGCAGTGGGGTTAGGGCAGTGGCATTCAGCCCCGATGGTAAGCTGATTGCTTGCGCAAGTAGCGACAACACTGTCAAACTCTGGCAACCAGACGGCACCTTGCAATCGACTCTGAGTAATAATAGCGCTATAGTTAGGGGAGTAGCATTTAGTCCCGATGGTGACATTATTGCTTCCGCAAGTAGTGACAAGAGAGTGAAACTCTCGGATCAAGATGGCACCTTGCTAGGTACTTTGAACAACCATTCCGCTGGGGTTGAGGGAGTAGCGTTCAGTCCCGATGGTCAGATAATTGCTTCAGCCTCTGAAGATAAAACCATTAAACTGTGGCAGCGGAATGGGACTTTACTAACCACCCTAGAAGGTCATAGCAATGAGGTGGATGGAGTAGCGTTCAGTCCCAATGGTAAGATAATAGCTTCGGCGTCTGAAGATAAAACTATTAAACTCTGGAAGTGGGATAGTACCTGTACAGGGCAAGCAAAACCAAGCGCTGCGACCCCGCGCTTTTTCAAAGCGCTAGGGAACGCGCACCGTGACAACAGCAATTTACTACCGGAATGCTGGAGCCATAGTCTCTATACTCTCACAGGCCATGAGGATGAGGTAAAAACTGTGGCATTTAGCCCCGATGGTGAGCTTATTGCTTCTGGTAGTGAGGATAAGACAGTTAAAGTCTGGAAAGGAGACAGTGAAGACTGGTATCTGACAAAACCAAAACTGCTACATACCCTGACAGGACACAGTGACCGGATTACGGGAGTGACCTTCAGCCCCGATGGCACAATGATCGCTTCTGCCAGTGCTGACAAGACGGTGAAACTTTGGCAGCGGGATGGTACCTTGCTGACTACCCTCACAGCACATCAAGATGAGGTGGAGGGAATTGCCTTCAGCCAAGATGGGGAAATTCTAGCCTCTGCTAGTGCTGATAGTAAGATAATTTTGTGGAATGTGGATCAAGTCCTCGATCTTGATCAAGTCCTAACCTATAGTTGTGATTGGGTCCAGGATTATTTGATAACAAATGCTGAGCTAGAAAAAAGCGATCGCACTCTTTGTGATCGGATTAAGGAATTGAAAAGGGAGTAGGGAGTAGGGAGTAGGGAGTCGGGAGTCGGGAGCAGGGAGCAGGGAGCAGGTAAGAGGCAAAAGGCATGCATGCAAGAGGCAAGAGGCAAGAGGTGAAAAATATTGTGTACCTCATAGCTATGATAAACGCTATAATTATAACTTATCTAAATAATTAAACTTATATCATTTCAGGATAATTATCCTTAATAAAAATCTCCCCATCTCCCCATCTCCCCATCTCCCCATCTCCCCATCTCCCCACTCCCTATTTTAATGATGAACAAAATTCCCATCCTCCAACCTGGTAAATCTTATACGTTTAGAAGTTATTTTGAGATGGTAGTTGAGCCAGAAGACATTCTGGCTGAATTTGGCTATACCTTGAAGCGAAGATCTTTGAATTTAGAAAAGTCTACAACAAAACTAGACCGACTTTCTAGTCTCAAATCCAGAATTGAAGAAAGCTTACCCTATGTTAGTTTAACCAGTGAAGCAGCTCGACGGGAATTACTAATCGCTCCTATTTTACTTGATTTAATCCACTATACTCAAGCCCAGCTAAGAATCGAATATCCCCTCACTGTTACAGAATACTTAAAAGGTTATCTAGACTATTATCTTTATACCGATAGTAAACTGCTGGTCATAGAAGCCAAAAATGCTAATCTCCAAAGAGGCTTTACCCAACTTGCTGTAGAATTAATTGCCCTCGATCTATGGAGTGACGGTGACCAATTGATTTTACAGGGTGCTGTTTCTACAGGGGATATCTGGCAATTTGGGCTTTTGCACCGAGAGCATAAACAAGTTACTCAAGACCTGAATCTTTACCGTGTTCCAGCTGATTTAGAAGAATTGTTACGAATTTTGGTAGCTGTTCTTGGTGATAGAGATGCGGGCAGGGAATAGGGCATAGGGAGTAGGGAGTAGGGAGTAGGGAGTAGGGAGTAGGGAGTAGGGAGTAGGGAGTAGGGAGTAGGGAGTAGGGAGTAGGGAGTAGGGGGAGAAAGATTTTGTCTGGATATTGTAAGTATAGAAAATTATCCGGATTTGATATAAAGTAAGATATTTTTAACTATCAATAATCAATTATTTTAAATAGTTTTTTGTTTTTTATACAATTATATAGATATTTTATATGTTATGGTGCAACAATAATAATATCCCTTGTATATTATA
>NZ_JAAHFV010000255.1:0-9614 GCF_010672755.1 Moorena sp. SIO1F2 | reverse complement strand
TCCCTATTCCCTATTCCCTATTCCCTATTCCCTATTCCCTATTCCCTATTCCCTATTCCCTATTCCCTATTCCCTATTCCCTATTCCCTATTCCCTATTCCCTATTCCCTATTCCCTATTCCCTATTTCTTCAAGAGCCAGCAAACACCTTATCTAAGCGTTTTTCCCATTTCTTCTGATTAGCCATAGCATCTTGAACGTAGGGTGACCAAGCAATTAGTTTAATAAATAATAGATTAATCCATGAAGCAGGAAAACGGAGGGGTCTAACAATATCTAGAAATAAAACCACCCGGATTCCATCGGTTTCATTCCATACCTCATGGGGGAAGGTATCATCAAATATCATCGCTTTTCCTTCTTCCCAATAGCGAATGTCGTTACCAACACGAATCCGACAATTTTCCTTTGGTTCAGGAACACGTAATCCTAGAAGACATCTGATTACCCCTTTATAAGGTCCCCTGTGTTCAGGGATATGCTTACCAGGTAATAGGATTGAAAAAAAGGCCGTTTTCATACCTGGAATTTTTTCGATAATACGAGTGGTTTCCGGACAGTTTTTACAATTTTGTTGAGATTTAATTCCATAGCCATAAAAGCCATAGGTTTTCCAGCGATTATCTGTGCTGAGATAATATCCCTGGTCTGGGGAAATATCTTGGAAGGTGGGTAGACTATCTCTATATTTCAAGACTTGATCGAGCTCTTGGCGAATCCTCATCGATTGAGATTCTAACTCTTCCACCCAATTAAATTGGTCAGGCTCAAAGAAGGTTGAATTACCAATTAATGAATAATTAGTAATTAGCTTTTCCAACTTGTAGATAAGTGTTTTCCCAATACCATAGATCAGGAAATTTCTGGCTTTTTCCCTAAGAGCCTCTAAATAACGTTTCATAGTTAATTAAATTAGCTGCGCTTAGAGGTATATTTTACCATACATAATTATTTTTTTGACTGGTTGCTAAAAAAATTCATAAATTGCTAGTGATGGTCGCAATTAGTAACTGGTAATTAGTAATCTTTAACACATTTAATAGCAAAGGGAATAGGGAACAGCGGATCTGGGAATAGGGAGCAGCGGATCTGGGAGTAGGTAATATGGCATCAAAAATTATGACAATTCCTAGACGGATCCCTAAATCATCCCAATAATAACGTTAGGATTCTGAGCCACCAACATTCAACTGACTCAACAGATCGGTAATACTACGCGGCTGTTGTTGACTCTGTCGCCATTCACCTACTGCTTCTAAAGTTCCATCAAGAAATCGCAGCCGACATTCCCGACGTTTAATCTTCCCACTAGAGGTCTTGGGAATACTTCCGGTTTTGAGCAGCACAATCCCATAAACATCAGCAATATGCTCTTGGGCTACTGCTTGACGAATGGCTGCCACTACTTCATCAACCACTAAGTGTCTAAGGTAATTCCGCTTTATCTCTTGAGCAATCACTAATCGTTCTTCCCCTTCTAAATCTACGGAAAACGCTGCACTAGCGTTGGGTCGCAGGGCTGGATGACTCTTCTCAACAGTGGCTTCAATATGCTGGGGATAGCGGTTGTTTCCCCAGAGGATCATCAATTCTTTGAGGCGACCGGTGATAAAAAGTTCCCCATCTTGTAGGAATCCTAAGTCTCCGGTGCGCAGAAATGGTCCAGTGCCGGTGTCTTTTATATAGGCACCAAATGTCCGTTCTGTTTCCTCTGGTTGATTCCAATAGCCCTTGCCCACACCTAAACCAGATACCCAAATTTCGCCGACTTTATTCTCTGGACACTCTATTAGGGTTTCCGGGTCAACAATTACCACGTGATCATCTAACCAGGGCTGACCACAGCCGACAATCCTTTGTGTTCCCTGTTGGTCTTTCGTAGCAGCTACCACCTGATTTTGTCCTAGGGCACCTTGCTCAACATACTTAATCACCGGAGGGTTAGCTTTCAATCCCCCGGAAATAAATAATGTGGTTTCAGCCATACCGTAGCAGGGGTAAAATGCTTCTGGTCTAAACCCACAAGGTGCAAAGGTCTCGGCAAACCGTTCTAGGGTTTCGGCTCGAATCGGTTCAGCACCGGAAAACGCTACTTCCCAACTGCTGAGGTCTAGAGTTTCCATCTGTTCCGGAGTGACCTGGCGACACAATAGGTCATAGGCAAAATTGGGACCACCACTGGTGGTGGCTTGATAGCGGGAAATCCCTTGCAGCCAGCAAACTGGTTTCTGTATCAAGGCTACTGGTGACATGAGTGTAACGGGAAATCTCCCATAGATGGGCTGGATCACACCACCGATCAAGCCCATATCATGAAACAAGGGTAACCAGATCACTCCTTGACTGTTAAGGGTATGCTCGAAGCACTGATAGATCAAGGCTGAGTTGTACAGGATATTGCCATGGGTCACCATTACCCCTTTTGGCGTACCGGTGGAACCGGAGGTGTACTGTAGAAAGGCTAAGCTATCCTGATCTGGGCGCTCGGTTTCAATCCAGTCTGATGCTAGAGACGGGGAAATTTCGTTGGTTTCTATCCAGGACAGTTCAGTTAAGGTTGGGGCTAATTCTGGATTCGAGGCACACTGCTGCTGGATTCTTTTCCATAAGTCTGTGGTAGTAAGGGCTACTGTGGCTTGGGAAGAAATGACCCGCTGCTGTAATTGGGCAATAGCCTGTTTCGACCGGGGGGGATTAGCGGTCACTGCTACAACTGAGGCATACAGACACCCAAAGAAAGCGGCAATGAACTCTAAACCAGCGGTATAGGGGTAGACTAATAAGGCACGGGAGCCCCTGGCAACTAGAGACTGTAGCTGAGCAGCAATGGCTCTGGCTTGTTGATCTAACTGTTGATAGGTCAGATGACCAGATTCTGTTTCCCCGTCTGCTAGGAAAGTGTAAGCAATTTGGTTAGGTTGGTTTATCGCTCTATCGACCACGAGATCGACTAAGTTGGAGTATTTAGCTTTATGGTTTGCCATTATGCGATCGCGCATTATTCTTGCGTAGTTTCCCCTCATACCAAGCCTAGAGGCGAGGTTACCAGACCCAATCAACAAAATCTGCATCTTACGAAACAGATTTTTAGATGAAAAATAGCTTACCTGTCAAACGCTATCGGCGCAAGAGGGTAGACTTGACTTGATTGATAGAATTTTTCACAAGTTTTAGTAGTTCGTGGCAAAATAACCATCAAGTCAACCCCAAAAATAGCAATTCATTGGCTTCAAGAGTGACAACTAGACCGAAATAGAGGCATAATCTCTGTTTAGAACATTGTTAGCTGTTGAAGGTTCACAACTAGACTCAATGATCGAAAAGTCATGGAGGGGTAAGGGCAGACGATCACCCAGTGCCAGTAACTGGAGTTGGGTGATCTAATCTTTTAGTGTGGTGAAGGAGTGCAACATGGAATTGTTGAACCAGGTCTGGAACGGGAAAGAAAGCTCACCGACCACTATGGTTACGAGTGATCACAAATCTACCGTCAGTTCCCCAAAATTATCTAAAGCAGCATCAAGCATTGCGACTTGGTTAGTGTCCAAGCTAGCAGAAGTACTTGAGCTGGATGCCCAAGAAATCGATATTCATCGGGATTTTACCGATTATGGTTTGAATTCGATTGAAGCTGTCAACCTATCCGGAGAGCTGGAGAATTTCCTTGGACATCGGCTTTCCCCAACCCTTTTATGGGATCACGACAATATTGAGGCATTGGCTGAGTATTTGGCGGAATACGTTGCTAAACAACCAACAGGAAACTCACAAGCTCACCTAGAAACCTCGTCAAGGAGGTCAATACCCGAAACGAATGGTCATATATTATCGGCCAAAAACGGTCTAATCCCAAATCAAGATGCAGAAAAGCTAGACAACCAAGATATCCCACCGGAATACCATAATTTCCACCTATACCCAGAATACCGCAAACTGCAATTGCAACAGGAGGAAATCAAAGCGCTGGGGGTCAACAATCCTTTCTTTACCCCCCAAGAACGGGTGGTAAACAATACCACACAGATTGGTGGCCGAGAACTGATTAATTATGCCACTTATAATTATCTGGGGATGTGTGGTGACCCAGTTATTTCTCAAGCAGCAAAGGATGCCATTGATCGTTATGGTACCTCCGCCTGTGCTAGCCGTCTGTTGTCAGGGGAAAAACCGTTACATCGAGAGCTCGAAAAAGAAATTGCTGAGTTTATTGGTACTGAGGATAGTATCGTCTATGTGGGCGGTCATGCTACTAACGTAACTACTATTAGTCACTTATTTGGCAAAAACGACCTAATCTTACATGATTCTCTGAGCCACAACAGTATTCTACAGGGATGCATCCTGTCGGGAGCGAGCATTATTGCTTTTCCTCATAATGACTGTCAGGCATTGGAGAAAATACTCCAGGAGCGTCGTCACCACTATCAACGGGTACTGATTGTGATCGAAGGGGTTTACAGTACTGATGGTGACATTCCCGACTTGCCTCAGTTCATTGCAGTCAAGAAACGCCACAAAGCTTTCCTGATGGTAGATGAAGCTCACTCCATCGGGGTACTGGGCAAACACGGTCGAGGGGTTGGTGAGTTCTGTGGGGTTGATCCCGCTGATGTAGATTTGTGGATGGGTACCCTCAGCAAGTCGTTTGCTAGCTGCGGTGGCTATATTGCTGGTTGCGCTGCTGTGGTAGAATACCTCAAGTATACCTCCCCCGGATTTGTCTATAGTGTTGGCATAGCCCCCCCTAATGCAGCCTCGGTCTTGGCTTCCATAAGGCTACTCAAGGCAGAACCAGAGCGAGTTGCACTGTTGCACCAGCGAGCTAAACTTTTCCTGGAATTAGCCCAGAAACAGGGACTCAACACAGGGACGAGTAAAGATTCTCCGGTGATTCCAATTATTGTGGGAGATGCCTTGAAGTCGGTGCAACTCTCTCAGAATCTGTTTAAGCGTGGTATCAATGTCCCGTTTATGTTCTACCCGTCGGTGCCACAAAATGCTGCCCGCCTGCGCTTCTTTATCACCTGTAACCATACGGAGGAGCAAATTCGCTTTACGGTGAACACCCTGGCTCAAGAAGTAGCAAAGCTCCAGCAGGACGATAGTACCCAGATATCACCCTTAGAGTAACTAAGAGTAACTATCTGATAGTAACTATACTGCACACGGTCATAACCTGAGCTTATTGATGATCCCTTAACAAGGGGTAACTCTCAGTTGAGGCCGGTGCTAAGTATAACTACTGACAGGTAAATCTAAGGGAAAACTGGCAACTTACAGATTACAAACCCCGTTGGCGGATTGAGTGGAAATTAACTCGGGGATCAGACTATATATATTAGCAAACCTTAGTAACTAACTGGGGAATAGTCTCCCACCCCGTTACCTACCTAATATTTACCTAACCTAATAGTTAGTGGCTGACAGGTAATCCGCCAACGACATCTTTCCAACTCTGGTTAAGTTAAGCCAGCTTTGATCAATTGATAAATTCGGATAAATCAATTCCGGAAAACCTAACTATCGTTTCAGGTGCTACTTATGCGAGTTTTACTGCTATATCCTCTGTTTCCCAAAAGTTTCTGGTCAATGGAGAGAACCATTGAGTTGGTGAATCACAAGGCACTGATGCCACCCCTAGGTTTGGTGACAGTAGCGGCGATATTACCTCAGACATGGTCCTTTAAACTGCTTGACCGCAATGTATCTGAGGTAACGGAGGCAGAATGGGATTGGGCTGAGATAGTGATTATCTCAGGTATGATCGTCCAGAAAAAAGATTTCCTTGAGCACATTCAGGAAGCTAAGCGCCGTGGGAAAAAGGTAGCCGTGGGTGGTCCTTACCCGACTACCTCACCCCACGAACCGGAAGCGGCTGGGGCAGATTACTTGATTTTGGATGAAGGGGAAATTACCCTACCGATGTTTGTGTCAGCGATTGAACGGGGCGAGACTAAAGGGGTGTTCCGTGCTAATGGTGAGAAGCCGGATGTGACTGAGAGCCCAATCCCCCGCTTTGATCTTCTCGACCTGGAAGCCTATGACACCATGGCAATCCAGTTCTCTCGGGGCTGTCCATTTCAGTGCGAATTCTGCGATATTATTGTCCTCTACGGTCGCAAACCCCGCACCAAAACTCCCGAGCAGTTGTTAGCTGAACTAGAACGCCTCTTAGAACTGAATTTCCAAGGGGGGATTTTTCTAGTAGATGACAACTTTATTGGCAATAAGCGCAATGTCAAGATTCTGCTGAAAGCCATGAAAGTCTGGATGGCTGAACACGAGTATCCTTTTAGCTTCACCACAGAAGCTTCAGTGGATTTGGCTCAAGACCAAGAACTGATGGACCTGATGGTCGATTGTAATTTTAAAGAGGTCTTTTTGGGCATTGAAACTCCTGATGAAGACAGCCTTACCCTGACAAAAAAGTTCCAAAATACTCGAGATTCTCTGAGTGAATCCGTGGATGCAATTACCCAGGCAGGTATCAGGGTGATGGCAGGGTTTATCATGGGCTTTGATGGGGAAAAACCTGGCGCAGGCGATCGCATTGTCCAGTTTATTGAGAAAACCTCGATTCCTATTGCCTTGTTTAGTATGTTGCAGGCATTGCCTAATACTGCTCTGTGGCATCGCCTTGAAAAAGAAGGACGACTTCTCGATGGTGGGGCTAATATTAACCAAACCACTTTGATCAATTTTGTGCCAACTCGGCCAGTGGAAGAAATTGCTCGTGAATATGTGGAGGCGTTTTGGACTCTGTATGACCCAGAGCGATTTTTAAACCGCATCTACAACTACTTTATGAAGCTGGGTCTACCAAGGCATGGTGTATCTCGTCCGATCGATTGGGTGATTATCCGGGCGCTACTGACCATATGCTGGCGACAAGGGGTTCTTCGTAAGACCCGCTGGACTTTCTGGAATAGTCTGTTTAAGCTGATTCAGCAGAAACCGAAAGTTGTGGGCTCTTTCTTTGTGGTTTGTGCCTACGCAGAACACTTCCTGGAATATCGCCAAATTGTTCGTGACCAAATTGAGGCTCAGCTGGCTGAATTTATGACTAATAAACCAGCACCTTTACCAGCTAAGAATGAGGAAGTGGCGGTAAGCGAATCCGCGATCGCATAATTCATTTTTAGTTTAGGGAATAGGGAGTAGGGAGTAGGGAGTAGGGGGCGTTGCTTAATAATGGAATGATTTTAAGAGTCAGGTAGAATGGGCATCTGTGGAATGGGCATCTGTGGAATGGGCATCTTGCCCGTGACCGGAATGGGCATCTGTGGAATGGGCATCTTGCCCGTGACCGGAATGGGCATCTGTGGAATGGGCATCTGTGGAATGGGCATCTTGCCCGTGACCGGAATGGGCATCTGTGGAATGGGCATCTGTGGAATGGGCATCTGTGGAATGGGCATCTTGCCCGTTATCAATATTTTCGCGCGGGCAGGATGCCCACTCTACTCCTATTCATTCCAAGACTGACCCAACGCCCCCGATTCCCGATTCCCGATTCCCGACTCCCGATTCCCGATTCCCGACTCCCGACTCCCTGTTCCCTGTTCCCTGTTCCCTATAGATTCAACCATGACCTTCAATCAACAGCACGCTATTATCACAGGGGGTTCCAGTGGGATTGGCAAAGCTACTGCCAAATTATTAGCCCAGAAGGGAGCTAATCTGACCTTGATTGCTAGGGATACAGCTAAGCTAGAGCAGGCTAAAGTCGAGATTGAAGGGATGCGAAGGCATCCGCAAGCAAAAATTATCACTATTTCTGCTGATGTTTCCCAGCAGATACAGGTAGAAGCAGCTATTGACCAAGCAATTGACCAAATCGGTCCGGCTGACCTATTAATCACTAGCGCTGGTATTGCTCATCCCGGTTACTTCCAAGAGCTGCCCATAGAGGTATTTGAACAAACCATGGCAGTTAACTATTTTGGTTCCCTCTATGCAATTAAAGCAGTACTACCCAGCATGGTAGAGCAACAAAAGGGTCATATTGTACTGCTATCTTCCGGTGCTGGACTGATTGGTATTTATGGCTATACCCCTTACTGTCCCAGTAAATTTGCCCTGCGGGGTTTAGCGGAATCCTTGCGCGGTGAGTTAAAGCCCCAAGGTATTCATGTTTCTATTGTCTATCCTCCCGATACCGATACCCCACAACTGGAAGCAGAAAATAAAACCAAGCCCTTGGAAACTAAGATGATTACTGGCAGTGCCCAGATGTGGAGTGCAACTGCTGTAGCGAATCAGATTGTACGAGGTATTGAGAAAAAGCAGTTTGGGATCATGCCAGGATTCGAGATGAGATTACTAGGCCGGTTCCATAGCTTGCTCGCTCCGGTATTGAATTGGTATTTTGATCGGATTGTTGCAGGGAATAGGGAATAGGGAATAGGGAATAGGGAATAGGGAATAGGGGGAAGACTAGTTTGAAGGATTAGACAGTCGGGAGTCGGGAGTCGGGAGTCGGGAGTCGGATAATTACCCTTAATAAAAATCTCCCCATCTCCCCATCTCCCCATCTCCCCATCTCCCCATCTCCCCATCTCCCCATCTCCCCATCTCCCCAGCCTCTCTATCAACTACAAGGCATCAGCTGAGTTAAGCGCAGAACGATCTGATCAATTCCCTTTTCTAAGACTTTGCCTGACTGGGATGGTTGATTAACCATGATGCTAAACACAATAGTTCCGTAATCGGGATGTTCTAGATATCCAGACAGAGCTTTCACTCCTCTGAGGGTGCCGGTTTTGGCTTGAACTTTGGTTTGTGTAGAGGGATGACGCAACCGATTTTTCAGAGTACCGCTCACTCCCGCAACTGGTAAAGAAGCGAAGAAAACTTCATTATTATTAGCATCACTCATCCCTTTGAGAGTGGTTACAAATACCTCCGGAGTCGCTAAATTTTTCCGGGATAAGCCAGACCCATCTACCAATCGATAACTATTAGGGTTAACTCCTAATTCCGCCAAAGCATCCTGCACTACTTCTGACCCGCCAATATAGCGCAATAAGGTATCAGCATAACTATTGTTGCTTTTTAGATTCGTTATCTTCACCCATTCTTCCATTGACTTAGAGCGAATCGGAGTATTGGGATGAAGCTTGTTTAATGCTGCCGCTGTAGTTAATAGTTTGATGTTAGAAGCAGGGATAAAGTATTGATTAGCATTGTGGCTGTAGAAAATCTTTTCTTCTGATAATGATTCAACCAAAATCCCCCATTTCCCTCTCGCCAAGGAAGGATGATCGATAATCGAGTCAATTACTGGTGGCAGAAACTCCGGACAAATGCCATTCTTGTTCGTTTCCGGAGGAGGAACAGGGATTTTAATGGAATCGGTCGGAGCTATTTCTGGAGGAACCACAGAAATTTCCAGAGATTTTTCCTGTTGCCTTAAGTCCGCAACTGTTCTAGCGCTAGCTTTCCTGGAAGTAATAGGAGTTACCGTAGTCAGCACAGCTACAGTTAGCATTCCTAAGGATTTCAACCAATAATTCAATTGGGTCATAGTGAGGTAGTCGTGTTGCTACAGTTCAACAAGCACTAACAGATCAAAAAAAGCCTTGGTAGTTTGGGATAAAACCCTAAACTACCAA
>NZ_JAAHFV010000254.1:0-9638 GCF_010672755.1 Moorena sp. SIO1F2 | reverse complement strand
TGAGGACCAATAAATAATAAATAAATGATAAAGACTGCATGGGTGTTTCCTGGGCAAGGTTCCCAGGTACCAGGTATGGGAGTGGACTTATTAGACCTGCCGTCTGCAAAGGTTAAGTTTAAGCAAGCTGAGGAAATTTTAGGCTGGTCTGTCCTAGATATTTGTCAAGGGGAGTCCGATCAGTTATCTCAAACCCTCTACACTCAACCTGCCTTATACGTAGTTGAGAGTATCCTGGCTGATCTGCTCATGGAACAAGGGGAACGACCCAATCTAGTAGCGGGTCACAGCTTGGGAGAATATGTTGCCCTCTACACTGCCAAAGTATTTAACTTTGAGGCAGGGCTACGCCTAGTCCAACATCGGGCTAAATTGATGGATAGTGCTTCTGATGGCATGATGGTTGCTCTGATTGGCTTCAAACGCCCAGAACTTGAAGAAAAAATCCAGCAGATACAGGATGTTGTTATTGCTAATGATAACAGTCCTGCTCAAGTGGTAATTTCAGGTAAACCAACAGCAGTTCAGGATTTGCTGAGTCAGATTAAAGTGAAACGGGCTGTTCCTCTAAAAGTGTCCGGTGCCTTTCATTCTCCCTTAATGGCTGAAGCAGCGGCTCAGTTCCAGGAACTCTTGCTGTCTGTCCCCTTTGCTGACGCCCAGGTACCAGTATTATCGAATGTGGACCCTGTACCCACGGTCGAGGCAGCTACCTTAAAACATCAACTCCAGTCTCAAATTACTGGTTCAGTACGATGGCGAGAAATTTCTCTGAGGCTACCAGTGGAAGGGATTGAGAAAGTGGTGGAAGTCGGACCAGGTAAGGTGCTGACTGGCTTAATTAAACGGATGTGTCCCGAGTTAATTTTAGAAAACGTTAATAGCATTGCTGATCTGCAGCAATGCTTAGCAGTAGGCTAACTCGAAGCCCTAAGCTCAATCTGATTCAGGTTTTGGATGGCGGCGCGCTGCTCTTTGACGCGCCGCTTTGATGGAATCCCCCCAATAGTTATCAGAGTTTAGATATGGCAAGTGTCGGGAGATGGGGAGATGGGGAGATGGGGAGATGGGGAGATGGGGAGATGGGGAGATGGGGAGATGGGGAGATGGGGAGATGGGGAAATGGGGAGATGGGGAGATGGGAGCGATTTTTATTAAGGGTAATTATCCTGACATGATATGAGGAGCGCGATCGCATATCGGTTCATGGCAAAGGCATCTAAATTCTAGAAGCCTTACTCAGCAGAAAAGATTTAAAAATTCGTAAGCATTCAGCCGTCAGCCGTCAGCCGTCAGCCGTCAGCCGTCAGCCGTCAGTGGTCAGCCGTCAGTGGTCAGCCGTCAGTGGTCATATCAAATCCGGATAATTGCCCACACTTACGATATCCAGACAACATCTTTCTCCCCCTGCTCCCCTGCACCGGAAGCTCCCCTGCTCCCCTCACCAGGAAGTATGGTTATTCAACCGGATTTGATATCAGTGGT
Source organism: Moorena sp. SIO1F2 (assembly GCF_010672755.1). NCBI lineage: Bacteria > Bacillati > Cyanobacteriota > Cyanophyceae > Coleofasciculales > Coleofasciculaceae > Moorena > Moorena sp. SIO1F2. Next base: position 8,153 of record NZ_JAAHFV010000254.1, on the reverse strand, counting down.
CAGCTTATTGTATTCAAAAGCTATTCCTAAAGTAGCGTGCCCATAGCCCATAAGCTAATGGCTGATACGCGACACGCTGATACGCGACACGCTGATAGCTGAATACTTATCAAAATTCCTAAGCAAAAATACTTATTCAATGACTCTCATATCCAGTAGGCATTTCCAAATAAGATGCGAATACCACTGCATATCGGTCAAATCCAGAACCATTAGGTTTTTTTGACTTTCTCAAACTTACCTAACATTTTTGATGCAGTCGCTTTTGAAATCATAAAAATATGAGAAAATGCAAAATCACAGAGTAAATAAGTCAGTCAGTTGACATGGGATGGCTGGAAAAGGTCTCTGGATTGGTGGTCTTTAGACAAAAGATCAACCACTGTTTCCTTATGCCTACCAAACTGACTTCTGCTGACTTCCCCCTGACCAGTATAACATCTTGACCCAAGGGGTTTCGGTTAGTGGAAAAAGTTGGCTAAATCAGCATTTTTATAGCTGATATATTTGCTGTAGTTATTGTCTTAACCATATTCCTAAAACAAATCACTGTGATTACCAAAGGAGCTGCCCATGCTTGAAATAATGAGTATTCAAAAAGCTGATGAAACCAGTAAATTAAAAAATCAAAAAAAGGTAATAATTAATGGCAGTTTTTAAATAATTATCCAAATCAACGAGTTACCTACAGTAAAAACTGTTAAAAACGGCTGGCAGGAATTTAATGTTGATTGTGATGGCACGATTTTTACGATTAAGGTCAAACCCAAAGTTTGGAAAAAAATCACGACTGCTAATGAGATGTATTCCATGTGGGTCGCTGTTATTACTGGCAAACTGGGAGCGAAAATTAACAAAGGGTTTCGGGTAGAGCAACCAGGCATTCAAGTATTTGAGAAAAAACCCAAGGCACCGAAACCAGAGAAAGCACAGCTACAAGCCCAATCACAGGAACAGCTACAACCACAAGCACAAGCCCAATCACAGGAGCAGCTAGCCCAATCACAAGACCAGCTACAACCACAAACACAAGCCCAATCACAGGAGCAGCTAGCCCAATCACAGGAGCAGCTAGCTCAATCACAGGAGCAGCTAGCTCAATCACACGAACAGCTAGACCAATCACAGGAGCAGCTACAAGGTCAATCACACGAACAGCTACAGGAGCAGCTAGCCCAATCACAGGAACAGCTACAAGCACAAGCCTAAGCAAAGACCAAGAATTGGGCGTTAAACTGATTTAATCTGAACAGTTATTATCAAATTTCGTTAATCGTTAATTGAGAATTAATAATTTTAAATTAACGATTAACAATTAACAATTAACAATTAACAATTAACCTGGATTCCTGCTCCAGCGGGTCGGTTCCTCAGCCCCCAAGCCACAAAAGGTAATGTTATGCTAGCTTCAACGGCTAATTGTTCATAGCGTTCATTGGTTTACAGGCTTTAGCCATAAGCCATTTCCTATAGGCTATCTCCAGATGAGCGATCGCATAACTCATATCCTTCTGATTGATGATGACCCAGTATTCCGATTGGGTATAAGGACTGCCTTGCAAGCCTTCGAGGATCTACTAGTTGTAGCTGAGGCTGATACTGGTACAGAAGCCCTATCAAGATTAGCGGCACTAGAGGCGACCAACTCCGTGGATTTGGCAATTTTGGAACTAGCTTTGGATCCCCCTAATTCAAGTGAAGGGATAGCCTTATCAGGATTGCCACTGTGTCAGCGATTACAGCAGGAGTACCCTAACTTGCCAATCTTACTACTGACCAGGGAATCTCAACCCACTGTACTAGCAGCAGCTCAAGCATTGGGTGTAAATGGGTACTGCCCCAAAGGAGTAGCGATCTCTACCATTGTTGAAGCCATTGGTCAAATTATTGAGGGTCAATCCTATTGGCAGACACTGTCTAACTTACCTACTGTATCTTATAAAGCTGCAGGTTTTGCTCCCTGGTATCAACAGTGGCGTAAATCAGGATTCCAACAATTTGAAGCGGCTTTAGCCCAGGTCAATAGTCAGCTGCAAAATCCTCGTCTTTCCAATTGGGATTGGCTGTTTTGGACTGGACGCCGTCGAGAACTGTTGGTAGCCCGTTGGCTGGCGGATCAGCTATTACCTGCTAGCATCATTCTGGTGGAACCGTCACGGGACAATTCCTTAGTCCCAATGCCTAAACCGGAAAGGTCACTGACTGTTGCGCCAATGGCTCAATCCCAGCTTAGCCCTAAGCCACCACTAGTTGAGCAGATATTTGACCGGACAATGAACCGGACAATGGTAAAACTTCAATCTGGTTTATCCAACCTCTCTGGTGTTCCCCTAGAAATTGACATTCTCCAAGTAGAGAAAAGAGCAGAGTTACTTGGTTTAGTCTTCCAAACCTTTGAAGAGCTGGTTGAAGATTTGCGCTTGTCTCAAGTAACACTGGAACAGTTACCTCAGAAGCAACAGCTGATTCTGAAAGATCTGTGGGAAGCATCAGTTACAGATTTCTTCGGAAAGTATTATACCTTGTACACGGACAATACTCAACTAGAAGTTGTCACTATTTTGCTTGGTAACTATCCCATCGTCAAAAAAGAAATTCTTGATAAAATTCCTCTAGTAATTGATTTATTAGGTCATCGACTATTTGAGAGCTCATTAATCATTGATAATGTCTCTTATCCAGCTCACACCCCCGAAGCAATTCAACGGTCAGAATTTATCCTGGACAATTTAATTATCCAAATCGGTAATGGGGTGATTCAACCGTTATTAAATCAATTGGCAGATGTAGAAAGTATTAAGGTAAATTTTTATCATAAAAATCTGATGTCATCTCGGGAAATTGCTCGATTTCGCAATAATCTCTCCTGGCGATATCGCCAAGATAAATTATTTGGTGAGCCACAAGCAATTTTCGAGAGTCGATATGATTTATTTATCCTAACTGACACTGGCATTAAACAAACCAGTATCTATGCTCCCCGGCGTCGGGAATTAGAACGGCTACGAGGTTTTCAGCTAGCTGTGACGTTAGCCTATGAGCTACGGGATGCTCTTTCTCCCCGTGTGCAAGCGGCTGTTACTTGGATTGGTAATGGTGTGGTGTATCTGTTGACCCAAGTCTTTGGTAGAAGTATTGGTCTAGTAGTTCGTGGTGTAATTCAGGGTATTGGTAGCAGCGTCCAAGAGGCCAGGTTTGGGAAAAATTCTGGACGTGGGAAGTAGGGAAGAGGGGAAAGTAAAAAAATACCATTACATCCGGCATAGGGACTGATTCAACCCTCCCCACCTAAACAATTTTAGAAAACAATTTTAGAAGCCCCTGCCTCTAGGCATAGGTTTCATGACTCATGGACAGCCACACCCTTTTTGCCATTACTCTCAGTATGCTCTACTACTTCCGAGCCTAGAGGATTAGCTTGATGCTGAGATGGTGGCAAAGCGGGAGCTAATATTTCCCAAGCTTCTTTGGCAATGGGTAAATACTGATCGTGAGCGGCTTTAGCTTCAGCAAATTTTGTTAAGGTTTTGGCAAAATTTCTATCCGTTGCCAGTTTCATATGTTCCGGTGTCAGGGGGTCTGGGGAAAATAAGGCTTCGATCACTGGCCGTAATTCCACTGCTTGTTGGTAAGCTTGTTCCAAATTCACCCTTAAACTTGCTAAAGATGCGATCGCTTTTACTGACTGAATAATCTCTGCTTCCTCACCATCTTTACTATCGGTAGCTAGTGGCTCAACTAAAATCAAATCCTCAGCACTCAAGCCATCGGCAAAGCTATCCTCATTGACCGTAGTGTCTTCTGAGTCTTCCATCCGCCGTTGAATCTCTTCGAGGGCTTTAGCTCTGTTTTTGGCATTGTCGGTTCTGCCGGGGACTTCAACGAAAAAGCCGAGTTCCTTTAAATCCTTGGTTGTATATTGCACCGTAGCTTTTGACATAATGTTTACCCCAGTTTCGATGTCCGATTAGATTCATCCTACTTAAATTAATAGTACGCCTGATCGAGTTCACTATGGAACATGGTTCCAAAACCGAAATGGCGTAAGCATATGCGCTACCTCACAGGCTAGAAGCCTGTGCCACGCACGCTACTTGAGGTGCTATCAGCTCTCAGCTATCAGCTTTCAGCTATCAGCTCTCAGCCATTGGCCAACGGCTGACGGCTAACCACTGACCACTGACCACTGACCACTGACCGCTGACCACTGACCGCTGACCACTAACCGCTGACCGCTGACCACTGACCACTGACCGCTGACCGCTGACCACTGATGGTCTAGCTAAGACTTTTTGCTTACTGAGGAATTATTAATTTTTGTAAAAATGAGTGTTCAAGACCTAGAAAACTGATATATACGTCGCTACACTAATCAAAGTGTGTAAGGCTTGTGGAACCTAGATGATTCCTATCCAACTAACTCTAAAAAACTTCCTCAGCTACCGCGACGCAACTCTAGACTTTCGCGGTCTTCACACTGCCTGTATTTGTGGTCAGAATGGAGCCGGGAAATCGTCCTTGCTAGAAGCCATTACCTGGGCAATTTGGGGACAAAGCCGTGTTGCTTCGGAAAACGATGTTATCAATACTGGGGCGAAGGAAGTCCGAGTAGACTTTATTTTTCAAAATAATCAACAAACCCATCGAATTATTCGGACTCGCCACCGAAAACAGGGGAGTTCCCTAGAGTTTCAAGTGGAAACACCAAATGGTTTTAAGTCTTTAAGCCAGAAAGGAGTACGAGCAACTCAATTATTAATAATAGCGAATCTGAAGCTAGATTACGATACCTTTATCAACTCCTCTTACCTGCGTCAAGGTCGAGCCGATGAGTTTATGGTCAGGCGTCCCAGTGAACGGAAACAAATTCTGGCAGATTTGCTCAAACTAGACCAGTACGAAAAATTGGCAGACCAGGCAAAGGATTTGTCAAAGCAGTTGAAAGGTCAAGTAGAACAGCTAGAACAAAGTTTGCAGGGTATTAAGGAACAACTGGGAGAACGGGATGCGATCGCAAAAGAAACAGCTACCCTGGAAACTGCCTTACACCAGCTGCAACAAGACCAAGACCAAGACGCGCAACAACTCAAACAACTACAAGCTGTTGGACATCAGCGGAATAGCTGGGAACAACAGCTAAACTTTGTGAGGACACAATATCGTAATCTTACTCAAGATTGCGATCGCATACAACAAGACATTGCTACTGCTGTTGCTCAACAACAACAACTTTCTGAACTACTCTCTCAAGACCAACAAATTACTGCTGGTTATGCCGAATACCTCCAGCTACAAGAACTTGAAGAAAGTCTTGCCGCAAAATTACAGACTTATCAGAAAGCGCAACAGCAACGACAACAACTTCAACAGCAGCTCAATCAAGAAATTAATCAACATAATCTCCAAATCCGTGATATCCAAGCTCAACTCGAAGCCTTGGGTACTCAAGAGCAAGATATTAAAGATACTCTCTCCCGTTCAGGGCAAGTGGCTACAGCCCTGGCACAACTTAACCAAGCTCGTGAACGCCTCAAGCAGCTAGATAATCTGCAACTAGAAGTCTCTCCCTTGTTGCAACGCCGTGGGTCTATCCAAAGCGAACTTGACCGGGTTCAAGCCAGACTCAGTGCCAAATTAGAAGAACTAGTCTCTTCTGAAAAACAGTTATCCCAGCAAGTAGCAACAACACCTCAGCTGAGACAGGCCGCACTTCAGTTAGAGGCTGAACTTGGGGAATTAGAGAAAAAGCGGGTCTACCTGTCTCGGTTACAGGACAAAGGACTAGAACGTCGAGGCTTTCGAGAACGCCTCCACGAAAACCAACGTCGCTATGAAAAATTACTGGGGGAACTGACCCAAAAAATCGAATTGCTGCAAGTTCAGAACGCAGTTTGTCCCTTATGCGAGCAGCCTCTAGATGCAGCCCATTCTGACCGGGTGATTCAGAAAACTACTGCTGAGCACAAGGATGTTCAAGATCAATTCTGGGTAGTACGAGAGCAGCTAACAGTTTGTGAACGAGAACTTCAGGTGTTGCGCCATGAATACTCCCAAATTTCCAAACAACTCTCTCCTTATGAAGAGTTGCTAGAACAACGGGGACAACTAGCAGCACAACTAGAAGCCACTGACGAAGTTTACGACCGACTCTATGAAGTATCAGAGGAAAAGAAAGAACTGCAACAATCCCTTAGTATTCCTGGTTATGGGGTAGAGTTACACGAAGAACTCAGGCAACTCGACCTCCGAGTCCAACAGCTCAACTACGACGAACAAACCCATGCTCTAGCACGGGGGGAAGTTGACCGGTGGCGCTGGGCTGAAATCCACTCGGCTAAGCTAGAAGAAGCACGGCGGCGTCAGGAAAAAATTGATGCCCAGAAACCACAGCTGCAAGAGAAGCTGGATACTCTTCAAGGCTCAGTGCATCAGTTACAAACGAATTCCCCGTTGAAGCAGCAATTGGATCAGCTGGATCGATACATAGCTGAGATTGGCTATAACTTGGATGCTCATAATCAGGTTAGAGCCTCCTTGCGTCAAGCCCAATCTTGGCAACTGCCTTATCAGGAATTACAAACTGCCCAAGAGCAACAGCCCCAAGTCGGTCAACGCTTGGCAAACCTAAATCAAACCCTCCAGAGCAGACGCTCTAATCTCAAGGAGGTTAATACACAAATTGAGGACATTGTCAAGCAAATGGAACAAAGTCCTGATGTCACTAGGGACATCCAAGCCTTAGAACAGGGCATGAAGCAGCGCCGACGGCAAATGGATAAACAACTATCCCAGCAGGGGCGTCTCCAACAACGGTTGCAGCAACTGGAATCCCTACAAACTCAGTATCAACAGCAACTCGAAAAGCTGCAACAACTCCAGCGGCAATATCGGGTGCATCAGGAATTAGCGATCGCATTTGGCAAAAATGGCATCCAGGCACTAATGATAGAGAATATTTTGCCTCAACTAGAAGCCCAAAGCAATCAAATTTTGGCTAGACTGACCGGGAATCAGTTACACATCCAAATTGTTACCCAAAAGGCAGGGAGTCGGTCTTCTAAGAAAAAAACCAAACTGATTGATACCTTAGATATATTAATTGCTGATGCCACTGGTACTAGACCTTATGAAACCTATTCCGGTGGTGAAGCATTTCGGATTAATTTTGCCATTCGTCTGGCATTAGCACAACTGTTGGCTCAACGCTCAGGCACATCCTTACAAATGTTGATTGTGGATGAGGGGTTTGGCACCCAAGATGCCGAGGGGTGTGAGCGATTGATTGCAGCAATTAATGCGATCGCATCCGATTTTGCTTGTATTTTAACCGTGACTCATATGCCTCAGTTTAAAGAAGCCTTTCAGACCAGGATTGAAGTATCTAAGACATCCCTTGGCTCTCAGTTAAGTTTATCGATGTAATCAATGCTAATATTTGTAGCAAAGGGAGTCGGGAGTCGGGAGTCGGGAGTCGGGAGTCGGGAGTCGGGAGTCGGGAGTCGGGAGTCGGGAGTCGGGAATAGGGAATAGGGAATAGGGAATAGGGCGTCAAGAATGATAACAATTACTTAAATGATTGCTGATAACGGATTGCTGATTGCTGATTGCTGATAACGGATTGCTGATAGCCCTATAAAATCAAATCCATTGCTGTTTTTATGATTTCCTCCCGCTCCACCATTTTAGCAATTTCTTCAGCTTCATAACTTCCTTCAAATGCTTCTAATGAAGCGCGGTCTAGTGCGGATTGATAGGCATCTTCTAAAGTTTCTAATAATTCCTCTTCGGTTAAATAAGTTCCTTTCGCTTTGTGGCGCTTATTAGTTCGTTGAATTTGTTTAACAGAATTACGTATTGATACTTCCCAAGATTTAGTCGTCCGTTTCTCAGCCGCTTTTTTAATTAGATGTAACAGGAGAATAATTCCGTAACTAAATAGTTTATTCAGTTTATCCGATTTGCTCATCTCCTCCAATTCTTCAATCAGTTCCAGGGCTTCAGGGATTTTGCCTTCGTAGAGCAATTCCTTGAGAGTCATTAATTCTTCCATTCGCTATTATTCCTCCGCTTTTCAATTTCCCCGTCGCGACTAATACCGAACCAAAGATATAGCAGTCGAAGTAAAGCTTAAGACATATTTCTACTCCCGACTA
>NZ_JAAHFV010000253.1:0-9691 GCF_010672755.1 Moorena sp. SIO1F2 | reverse complement strand
GACGAAACCGCAGACCCCATTTGAAGATAAAACCGAGTATAGCAATCAAGCCACAGGCTAAAGTCAGAATACCTGCCCATTGAGTGTAGATCAGAAAATCAGCTGTTGTTGGCATAGTAGTTTATAGAGTTAGTAATGGGTAATTTAGCAAATAGAACAGGGAACAGGGAACAGGGAACAGGGAACAGAAAGTAGGGCATCAAAAATTATCAAAATTCCTCCACGGATTACTATTGATCATCGTAATGGATAATTGGTGACTGACCACTCATCAAATTAGAGTAGCATCTAGATTTATGAGCATCCTATTTTTGCAGATAATACTTTCAATAATAGTTGTAATTCCTAGTCAAAAAAATTATAATTATTAAGGTAGGGTAGGCAAATTGCTATTAGCTATAATACTCATTTGAACCAAACTGTCTGTTTTTACCCACCTTACAAGCTGAGTAACGTGTTTACCAAAAGGAGTAATCCAGAAAGAAATAATCTAAATTTTACTGGTTACGCACAGTAATATTACCGGCGACAATAAAGGCAAATACTAACTGAACCAATACTCGAAAAGCTGCTATTATATGTTGTTTACGACTATCACTTTACTCTTCAAAAGACGTAAATTGTCTAGTTTACCAATAGCGCTAAGGAGTATAGTATTAACCGGTTTATTGGAAACCATAATCAACCATTTATAAACTATCATTATAAACTAAAAATCAATAAGATAAGCGATAATTGATACAATAGTAGAACAGCTGGCCGATCGGTTCAATTTTCTATTGTCCATTGTCCATTTTAAAGCACTATATTAGACTACTATGCTAAGAGCCGGAATTGTTGGACTGCCCAATGTAGGCAAATCAACCTTATTTAATGCCCTAGTTGCCAATGCCAAGGCAGATGCTGCTAATTTCCCCTTTTGTACCATTGAGCCGAATGTGGGTGTAGTTGCTGTCCCAGATCAGCGGTTGCAGGTTCTGGCAAAGATTTCTGAATCTCAGAAAATCGTGCCAACTCGGATTGAGTTTGTGGATATTGCTGGTTTAGTCAAGGGAGCCAGTAAAGGGGAAGGCTTGGGTAACCAGTTTCTAGCCAATATCCGAGAAGTCGATGCGATTGTCCATGTGGTGCGCTGCTTTGATGATGATGACATCATCCATGTTTCCGGCTCCGTTGACCCAGCTCGGGATATTGAAGTAATTAATCTAGAATTAGCCTTAGCGGATTTAGGGCAAGTTGAACGCCGGATTGAGCGTACCCGGAAGCAAGCTCGTAGTAACAAAGATGCCAAGATGGAACTTGATGTCTTGGAAACCTTGAGCGCTGGGTTGAATGAAGGCAAATTAGTGCGCCAGATTAGTTTAACAGAAGAAGAAGCTGAGTCAGTCAAGCAATTGGGGTTACTGACTAGTAAGCCAGTTATCTATGCGGCTAATGTGTCTGAAGATGACTTAGCTACTGGTAATGACTGGGTCGAGCAAGTGCGGCAAATTGCTGCTACCGAAGATGCTCAAGTGGTAGTGGTTTCTGCTCAAGTAGAGTCAGAACTAATTGAGTTACCTGAGGAAGAGCGAGAGGATTTTCTTCAGTCCCTTGGTGTGGAAGAAGGGGGATTAAAATCTTTGATTGGCGCTACCTACGAATTGTTGGGCTTACGTACCTTTCTCACCACTGGTCCCCAGGAAACTCGTGCCTGGACTATTACTGCTGGTATGAAAGCGCCCCAAGCGGCTGGGGTAATTCACACGGATTTTGAGCGAGGCTTTATTCGGGCGGAAACCATTGCTTATGGGGATTTGGTAGCCGCTGGAGCCATGACCGCTGCTAAGGAAAAAGGGTTAGTTCGCTCAGAAGGTAAAGATTATGTTGTGCAAGAGGGAGATGTGATGCTTTTCCGCTTTAATGTTTAAGTAGTGCTTTAAATTAGTGGTGCTCTAGAGGGTTATACCCATGGATATTATTAGTCTTTTAATTGCATGTTTGGTTACTGCCGTCAGTTTGTTGATCATTTCCAAACTCCCAACTGGTGTCGAGATTGATAGTTTTGAGAAAGCATTGGTTTCAGCAGTGGTGTTCGGCATTCTCAATGCCCTATTGAAAACAATCCTGGATGTTTTAGCTCTTCCTATTACTATCTTGACTCTTGGGGTTTTTGCTGTTGTGGTCAACGCCATTATTTTTGGCTTAGCCGCTGCTTGGGTAACGGGATTCCGACTGCGCTGGGGATTTTGGAGCGCTTTGATTGGCTCAATTGCCCTTGGTTTCGTTAATTCCTTGATCTATAAGCTGCTCGGAACCTTGACTTGATTGTTGGTACCTAACAGGTAAACACAACAGGGGCAAAGGATAACAAACTCTAGCTCCTTGGCCTGTTGGCACTACACGGATATACAAACACTGAAGATACACCGATAACAAATGACCATCTGATCTGTGCATCTAGGTTAAATCCGTGTAGTTTTCGTTTGTCTTGAAATATCCACGCCCGAGCCCTGCACTCCCTACTCCCTACTCCCTACTCCCTACTCCCTACCACTTTATACCTTACCCAATTGAGAACTACTATATGAATTCAATCGCACCAGCAGTCTACATCATCGGTGCTGGACCAGGCGCTCCAGACTTATTAACTGTCAAAGCCTTGAAAATCCTCCAAAAGGCAGATGTTATTATAGTGGCAGATTCTCTAGTGCCCAAACAGATGTTAGAGAGTGTTCGTGCTGATGCCGAAATTATTCGCTCTGGCAACAAAACCCTAGAAGAGATTGTGCCACTGATGATTGAACGGGTGCGATCGCATAAATCTGTGGTCAGGCTACACTCAGGAGATTTGACTCTGTATAGTGCTATCCACGAGCAAATGCAAGCTCTAAAGGAAGCATCTATTCCCTTTGAAGTTATCCCAGGCATCAGCGCCTTTCAAGCAGCAGCGGCACAACTTGGTGTTGAGCTAACTATACCAGGATTAGTACAAACGATTATCCTTACTCGGATCAGTGGTCGTGCTTCTGCTGTGCCCGACTCAGAAGAATTAGCATCCCTAGCTGCCCATCAAGCTAGTCTGTGTCTCTATCTCAGTGCTCGTCACGTAGAAGCGGCTCAAGCCAAACTCCTAAAACACTATTCCGCCGATACACCGGTAGCGGTTTGCTTCCGCATTGGCTGGCCAGATGAAAAAATCTGGCTAGTTGACCTTGACAAAATGGCAGCAACTACTCATGAGCACAATTTAATTCGGACAACCCTTTACTTAATCAGTCCGGCACTAAAGACGGCTTTAAACCGTGATGGCCTTAAAACCCGTTCCCGTCTCTATCATCCTGAACACTCTCACCTCTTTCGTCCTCACCCCTCTATTGTATAAAATATATAATATAACATTAATTTTTGTATGGAAGTGTGAAGCAACTTAATTGCCCAAAGTGTACAGGAACATTAGAGCCAGTTACCTGCCATGACATTGAAGTAGACCGCTGTGTCAACTGCAAAGGCATTTGGTTTGATTCCCTGGAAGCCGAAATACTCAAAAAGATTAAGGGTTCTGAGAGTCTGGATATTGGAGACCCGGAAATTGGCTCTGAGCTGAATAAGATCAATGATGATATTTACTGTCCCCGCTGCGGAGCTAAAATGGTCCGCATGCTTGATATTGATGAGTACAGCATCTGGTACGAAAAATGTTTCCAATGCCACGGGGTTTGGCTAGATGCTGGGGAATTCAGGCAGTATAAGCATAATTTTCAGCCCAGAGGTGTTCTATATCGAGTTAAGCGCATGTTTAGACCCCAAAAGGACATCCCCAATCCTGTCTTTTAAACGCCAAAATTTTGTAAACTAATTGCCATTGACCGTTCGCGCAGCGTCAGGCTTTGCCCGAAAAGTCACGCTACGCCAACGCTAAGAACTTAGGGAGAAAGACTCGTGCTAGACGAACAAGCGAAAAAGACGATGCTGCGCAAAATTCCCCATGGTCTATATATCTGTGGGGTCAGGGATGGTGAAGAAATAATCAATGGCTTCACGGTCAGCTGGGTAATGCAGTCTTCCTTCAAACCGCCACTAATAGTTAACTGTGTTAAACAAGATACTGGCTCCCACGGCATCATTAAGAAAACAGAGGTATTTGCCCTAAGCTTCCTCGATAGTGGGCAAAAAGATATGGCAGCCAAATTTTTTAAACCCCAAAGTCGCGTTGGTAATAAGTTTGCTGATGTAGAATTTTACCTAGGAGAAGTAACTGGTTGTCCGATCATTTCTGACTCCCTCGGTTATGTAGAATGCCAGGTCAGAGGAACTGTGGAAGAAGGCGATCACACGGTCTTTGTTGCTGAAGTCGTTGGTTCCGGCATTCATCGGGAAGGAGATCAGTTGTTACTAGAAAGCACTGGTTGGCAGTATGGCGGTTAGAGCAATCAGCAATCAGCAATCAGCAATCAGCTTTCGGCTGACGACTGACGGCTGACGGCTGATAGCTGACGGCTGACAGCTTAAAATTTATCTTCAAAACCTCAACTAGAGTGTGATATCAAGACTATGCCTCTAATTAAAGTTCAAACTTCCATTGATGCTCCTGAATCAGCAGCGGTTGAAGGGTTGCTGAAAAACCTGTCAGGAAAACTAGCCGAGCATGTGGGGAAACCAGAAGCTTATGTGATGACAGCGTTTGAGCCTGGTGTGGCCATGACTTTTGCTGGTAGCTTTGACCCAGTTTGCTATGTGGAAATTAAAAATATTGGCACCATGAAGCCAACTCAAACTAAGGCGATGAGTCAGGATTTTTGCAAGACGATTAATGAGACCTTGGGTGTAGCACTCAACCGAATTTATATTGAATTTGCTGATGCCCAGAGACATATGTGGGGTTGGAACGGGTCAACGTTTGGTTAGAGGTTAGGGAGTAGGGAGTAGGGAGTAGGGAGTAGGGAGTAGGGAGTAGGGAACAGGGAACAGGGAACAGGGAACAGGGAACAGGGAACAAGTGGTGTGGTTTCCACCATGAGCGATTGCATCAAGACAATACAATAGTTCTCAAAGATACCAAGATTTTCGCCAACTATTTTATCCCTTTCGCCTCTCTCCACACTCTTGGCCGCTCAGCTCACTTTAAAGTCAGAAATAGTCTCAATCCATACCCGTGCTCCACAGTGTAGGGGATTATCCGGGCGATACATGACCCGACACGGGCCATTGACTTCGACGGTATGACCGTAAGTGTTTTTAGAGCCTCGTTTGACAGTAATCACCGGATTGCGTTCGCCGGTGTTGTGATTTTGGCGAATGACTTTCTGGTTCACGTGGATCACAGCCTTAGTGTAATTTGTACGCTTTGACCAATTCCGCTTTGGTCCACGAGTGCCAGGGGTAACCACGGGCATGCCATCAAATAAAGGAATCACCCAAGTTCTACCGACCTTATAAGCTCCTTTGACTCTGCCCTTGCTCAACAGGAAACGGACGCGAGTGGCAGAGATACCTAGTAATTCAGCGGCTTGTGCGGTAGAAATCATCATGGCGGTAAAACCGTTGTGTTTACGATATTGTTATCGTAACACGATTTTTTAAAAGATGCAAGTAGTAGGTGGTATGAGTGGTTAACGTGGGGAGTTAGAAAAACTATTGCATTGTCACTATGGGTGGTAAGGATGTTAAAAGTGGTTAACGTGGATAGTTAGAAAAACTATTGCACTGTCACTATGGGTGGTATAAGTGGTTAACATGGAGAGCTAAAAAAACTATTGCACTGTCGCTAGGGGTGCTGTGAGTGCATCTCATTAAAGCTGCTTGACCCAGTGGTGCGTTACTGCCCGATTCCCGATTCCCGATTCCCGATTCCCGATTCCCGATTCCCGATTCCCTGTTCCCTGTTCCCTCAATAAAAAAAATTCGGTCAAGTCCTGGTTAATTCCAATGCTTGACCGAATCATTTCTTGTAATAGTCAATAGCCCTAGGGTTCTTGACTATGTGTTCACCAAATCAACAACATACCAACTTAGGTTTGATACTTTAGACTTCGTACTTTCTGCTGAGTTTTGACCTGTCGCCAGGGATTGGAATCCCTGGCAAGTTCCTATCTTAATCTACCAACAGATACCGACTCAATATACTGATAACCTCTCCAGAATTTCCAGTAGGTTGAGGAGTGCTCCACTCATGAACTTGGGCGTAGCCACGGCTATAAAGGTTATAGATTGTGACCCGGACGGTTTTGGGAGAACCGATCAATATATGTTTGATTGGCTCCCGTCCTGGCTGGGCTTGCCCAGATAATTCATGGAAATTAGGATTGTTGGGATTATACTCAAAGTTTGGGAGAAAGTTTTCGATGTCCATAATGTTTTTTGTTGTTTGTTTTGGAAACATTTTTATGTTAATAAATAATTATTTATTTTGTCAAGTATTTTTCAGATTTTTTTTTTAATACTTTTTTGCTGTGGGGGGGGTATTAATAAAAAACATTAGATTATTTTTATTGCTTTTTTAGTTGAATTTAGTAGTAGCGTTCGCGTTTTTTTTTGAGAGGTTTTTGGGAGGGTATATTTGAAAGCAAGCGCGCAGCGTTACATGCAGATAAATCGCATTTTTTATTAAAATTATCATGGCTTTATCTAGCATTTTATAGCTCGATCCCCCCCAGCCCCCCGTGATCATTGGGGGGAGTGATTTAAGTCCTGTTTATCAAAAGTTTAATTCCGGAAAGTCCCCCTTGTTAAGGGGGATTTAGGGGGATCGAAACCCAGGAATTATGGGTTAGATTGATAAATTAGGGGTTAGGTATTAGAGTTGGGGAGTGCGATCCTATAGTTTATAAATAGTTCCATGGCTTTCTATAGCATTTTATAGCTCGATCCCCCCCAGCCCCCCGTGATCATTGGGGGGAGTCAGTCAAGTCCTGTTTATCAAAAGTTTAATTCCGGAAAGTCCCCCTTTTTAAGAATGCGATCGCGTAGCGGCTCTTTCAGAGCATCGTGTAGCGTGACATGTAGGTAAATCGCATTTTTTATTAAAATTATCATGACTTTATATAGCATTTTGTAGCTCGATCCCCCCCAGCCCCCCGTGATCATTGGGGGGAGTCAGTCAAGTCCTGTTTATCAAAAGTTTAATTCCGGAAAGTCCCCCTTGTTAAGGGGTATTTAGGGGGATCGAAACCCAGGAGTTAAGGGTTAGATTGATGAATTAGGGGTTAGGTATTAGAGTTGGGGAGTGCGATCCTATAGTTTATAAATAGTTCCATGGCTTTCTATAGCATTTTGTAGCTCGATCCCCCCCAGCCCCCCGTGATCATTGGGGGGAGTCAGTCAAGTCCTGTTTATCAAAAGTTTAATTCCGGAAAATCCCCCTTGTTAAGGGGGATTTAGGGGGATCGAAACCTAGGGGTTAAGGGTTAGATTGATGAATTAGGGGTTAGGTATTAGAGCTTGGGAGTGCGTTCGCTTAGGGTGACATGCAGGTCAATCGCGTAGCGGCTCAGAGCATCGCGTTTTTTTTTCGTGATGATAATTTAGGTAAGTGTAGCGTTGATAATGGTAAAAAAATACACAGTTTTTTACCTATTGCTTGCTCCCTGCTCCCTACTCCCTACTCCCTACTCCCAATAATAAAATTACTTACCCAATTTAAACATGCTATACTATAATAAATAGTATCTAAACTAAAGCATTGTTTGAGGTAGTCGTGGCGTTGGACTTACTGAGCGAAATCTATAGTTCCTTTGAACCTTTTCAGCCTCCACCCAAAAAGGCGTATGTTGACTGTCAAGATGTTCGTGGCGGTTGGGAGGTTACTCGAGAGTTAGGACGGAAAATCACGCGCTCTAAGCAGCCAACATGCCAGCTATACTCTGGGCACCGAGGAGTAGGAAAATCTACTGAACTTTTACGATTAAAAGAGCACTTAGAACAAAAGAAGTATTTTGTGGTTTACTTTGCCGCAGATGACGAAGATATTGAACCCCAAGATGCTGATTATGCAGATATTCTCTTTGCTTGCACTCGCCACTTGGTAGAAGCCATTAAGCTTGAACAGCATAATCCATTACTAAATTGGATGAAAGATCGTTGGGAATCCTTAAAGGATATTGCCCTGACCGAGGTAGCGTTTGATGGGTTAAGTTTAGAGGGGCAAATCTCACAGTTTGCTAAGATTACTACTAACCTTCGAGCAACACCAGATAAACGCCGTGAACTCCGCCAAAAAATCAACGCCAATACGCCATCTCTAGTAGAAGCTCTCAACGACTTTATCCAGGAAGCTCAAAAGTCTTTGTCTGCTAAGTCTGCTAATAGTCGAGGAATTGTATTGATTGTTGACAACCTTGATCGCATGGCAGAAACCCAAGAAATAGGGAAACCAAGTAACTATGATGACATTTATCTGAATCGCAGTGAAATGTTACGAAGATTGGCTTGTCATGTAGTTTATACCGTGCCAATAAAGATGGTGTACTCAGGACGGGCAACTCAGCTCGAAAATAATTACGATAAACCTGATGTCTTGCCAATGATCATGATCCGCAATCCAGACGGAACAGAAAATAAACTAGGGCTAGACAAAATGAGGGAATTGATATGCCGTCGGATTGCCCTGATCGAACCCAACTTACTTCAAACCCTAGAGGGGAAAGTAGACGGGCTAGATTTTCCGCCGGTATTTGATAACGGTGAGACCTTAAAGAATCTTTGTCTAATGAGTGGTGGACATGTCCGAAACTTGATGCAATTAATCCAGAAAGCGATTGACTGGACAGATGAACTACCGATTACTGGAAAAGCAGCAAAGCGAGCGATTGAAGAAACACGAGAGACCTATCAGAAGACTGTACAGGAGAGTGAATGGGAAACTTTAGCGCGAGCATGTCATCTCAAGCAGGCATATAATGATGATGCTCACTTAGATTTGTTGTTTAAGCGCTGTCTCTTGGAATACCGCTATTATGATCAAAACGATAACCTACAGATTTGGTGTAACGTTCATCCACTAATCGAAGGGATTCCAAGATTTCAAGATGTACTTGCCAAGGTGAGAGCTTTATGAGTCTTGCTAACTCATCTAACGATACTCCTCCCTCTAAGGAAGAGATTTACCAAGCCTTTTTGCGATCGCTGAGGCGACGGAGGGGATTTGGGATTGTGTTCATGCAATGTCCTCCAGCTGAGGCTAAGCGGATCATTGGGCGAGTGCATCAGGATTTACCCCAGAAGCAAATAGCAACCTTAACATTAACCGAGCCCATTGATAATCTTTATGATCGTGTTGAAAATATTCTAGACCGCGATCAGTTGAGTATTCTCTTCATTCAAGGTATCGAAAAATCTTTAGAAGCTTATATCAAGCCAGGATATGGCGGAGACGGGGATTACTACAATCTTGATACTGTCCCTACTATCTTGAGCCACTTAAACCAACGGCGGGAGCTATTTCGAGATCATTTCAAAACTCTTTGCTTCGTTTTTGTGTTGCCAGCGTTTGCTATTAAATACTTTATTCGTCGTGCTCCTGATTTCTTCGATTGGGGAGCAGGTGTTTTTGAGTTTTCTGTAGATAAGGTAGACGTTACTACTACAATAGCAATGTCAGTTGATAACGGAGATCATCAGATAAGTGTTACTAACTATGTTCAGATCGGTGAGACTGTCTATACTGACCGTGAGCTAAGTGATTTACGACGGTCTCAAGGGGAGCAACTTGTTA
>NZ_JAAHFV010000252.1:0-9731 GCF_010672755.1 Moorena sp. SIO1F2 | reverse complement strand
TAGCAGGGAGTAGGGACTTCGGAGCAGGGAGCAGGGAGCATAAAAGAGGCAATAGGCATGCTAGCAATAGGCATGCTAGCAAGAGGTAAAAAAGCCTGTGTACCTCGTTATACTAAAAACCGCTATAATGTAATTTGAGGATGTATTTGTCATTATGGCATCAAAAAAGGAAATTAAACTGCTGACAGAACTTCTGGATATAGAAGGGGTAAAAGCTTGTTCACCTGTAAGCATTCAGCTATCAGCTATCAGCTCTCAGCTCTCAGCTCTCAGCTCTCAGCTCTCAGCTTTGAGCTTTGAGCTTTTAAATAAAACAAGTAAGCTTCGTTTAATCTTTGTTACGTCAGCTGAATGCTGACGGCTGACGGCTGACGGCTGACGGCTGACGGCTGACGGCTGAATGCTTACGTTCACGTTACCAGCACAAAGGAATTGGAATAATTTTACAGAAGTGTGGTACAAAAAGTTATAATATCAAATCCGGCTAATCAGTTATCGCAAACGTTGTTTTAGGCCACCAATGAAAACAAGTCAAACCACTAATAAATTTTGGCTGTTCCATTAAAACTTTCAAGGGAGTAAGCAAAACTTCTTCTAACTCTGAGGTCGAAAAATATATAGTCAAAGGTTCCGGAATCCTCTCCTGGACCATAGAGATTAAGAGGACGGTCTGGCCAAGACTGACGAATTTGATTCCACTTTTCGATTTTTACGTTTGCTTGTGGTTGCCAAATTTTATTCAATTCTTCGACGGAAATATCCTCAGCCCAAGTATTTTTAGGGCTGACTACCAGGGTAATAGCATCTAAGGCGACGGGAAGTTCAATATACTTTACTCCATTGGCCTTGCAGGTTGCCATCTCATCTGCTTCAATCGGGCGAGAGGCATCATTGATGTCCGTATCCCCAGCACAAAACTTCTTGAAACCGCCGCCAGTACCAGAAAAGCTGACTGCGATCGCAGGGGCATCGGTAACATCTCGTTGGTAACGCTTAGCTGCTTCATAAGAAATGGGAAAGACGGTGCTAGAGCCATCAATTTTGATGAATTTGCCGGTGGAAACTGATAAAACATTGACTGATTCAGTGCTAAATTCACCATCGCCCAGGATGCCAGATTGTGCTGAGTCTTGTACTTGATTTGAACATCCAGTAGCTAGGGTGATTACACCAAGAGTAGCAACTAATGCTCCTAAGATTGTCTTCATGGTTTTTTCCTTGGAAATTTTTATCGCTTTATTTATGCATCAGGTTTTTTAAGCTATCACTGATAGTATGCAGCAGCTGTTCGATGGTTTCTTTTAATTCGTGCCATGCTTCTTCAGCTGCTGCGTTAATGTCTTTGAGTTTAACTTGAGCGTTTTCTAAATGTTCTTCTAGACGCTCGATTTCTTCATGTTGCAATTTTTGGATGAGTTCCTCTCGTTCTGCCTTTAAGCGGTTGAGAGTAGTCTGGGCTTCGTTAATTTGCCCTTCTAATTTTTCAATATATTCCAATCTTTCATTCATGGTATAGGGAAGGGAGTAGGGAGTAGGGAGTAGGGAGTAGGGAACAAAAATTATCAAAATTTATTTAAGCTCCCTATAAATGTTTGATTATTCCACTATTAGAAAATGGCCGTAGCACCAAGGAGGATGCCAGGAATCACAAAAAAGACGCCTATGATATAGGCAAATGCGATCGCTTTTCGTTCACTAGCCACAGCAGCGAGGGTTTCTGCACTGATAATTGGCAAGCGACAGAGGAAGGGAATGCCATAGATGATAACCACCCCAAGCACGTTGTAGATCAAGTGAACCATGGCAATTTCTAGGGCAGGAACGGCTTCTGCGCCAGAAACAGCGGTGGCTGCTAGCAAGGCGGTAATACAGGTGCCAATGTTCGCACCAAGGGTAAAGGGATAGATTTGCGCTAGGCCAAATACCCCTGCACCGGCCAAGGGTACCATCAAGCTGGTGGTAGTGGAGGAAGATTGAACCAGAACTGTCATTAAGGTACCAGCAGCAATACCGGCGATTGGTCCTTTACCAATGGCTGTATGAAGAATATCTTTGGCACGACCGACCATTAGGACTTTAAGCAGTTTGCCAATAAAACTAATGGTCAAGAAAATCATCGCGATTCCTAAAATAATCAAAGCAATACCATCAAAGGGCCCTGGTAAAACGTGAGTTATGGTTTTAAACACACTCACAACTGGCTTAGTGGCAGCTTTGACAAAGTTCAAATCTTTGACACTTAGAGAACCGCCTCCTACTAAGTTTTGAGCTAAGAAATGGGCAATCTTCTCTAGGGGGTGAAAGATAATCTCAACGGGCAGAAAAATGACTACACTCAGTAAGTTGAAAAAGTCATGGATTGTAGCGGCAGCAAAGGCTCGCTTAAATTCTTTCTTATCCCCAATATGACCTAAACTAACTAAGGTATTGGTAATACTGGTACCAATATTTGCCCCCATCACCATTGGCACAGCAGTGGTTACCGGTAAGCCTCCAGCCACTAAACCAACAATAATTGAAGTTACGGTACTTGATGATTGAATTAATGCTGTGGCAACGGTACCAACGATTAGTCCTAAGAAAGGATTAGTGGCAAAGGCAAATAATTCTTTAGCCTGTGATCCGGTTGCGGATTTAAAACCCGTACCAATCATGCCAACTGCTACAATTAGCAGATATACTAAAAGTACAACTTTAATCCATTCCAGAATATTGTTAGTTTGGTTTGCCGGTTGGCTTCTTTCTATAGGTTGCTCTGAAATGTTGCTCATAATTGATGTGAAACTATAGCCTTTCCGGTGAGGTATAAGCCAGGGGGTTCAAGGATTGGTAACGTAAGAGTAGGGATCCCCCCTAACCCCCCTTAGCAAGGGGGGAAAATTGGCTTCACCCTTAGCAAGGGGGGAAAATTGGCTTCACCCTTATTAAGGGGGGAAAATAGGCTTCACCCTTATTAAGGGGGGAAAATAGGCTTCACCCTTATTAAGGGGGGAAAATTGGCTTCACCCTTAGCAAGGGGGGAAAATTGGCTTCACCCTTATTAAGGGGGGAAAATAGGCTTCACCCTTATTAAGGGGGGAAAATTGGCTTCACCCTTATTAAGGGGGGAAAATTGGCTTCACCCTTAGCAAGGGGGGAAAATTGGCTTCACCCTTAGCAAGGGGGGAAAATTGGCTTCACCCTTATTAAGGGGGGAAAATTGGCTTCACCCTTATTAATTGGCTTCCCCCTTATTAAGGGGGACGGGAGGGGGATCCCAACCACGGCTTAGACAGATTTATCCAAAACCCACCCAGCATTGCCTCACTACCCTAGAAAAGGCTGTCTACTTGATTCCAGAGCTAAAATTATATCACAAAGTTTAACTTTTAGTTATAAATTATTTATCAAAAGAATAAACTTTTATAAAGTAGGGTGGGCAAAATTTTAGGCTCTAGAATTATCAAAAGAACCAAAGGGTTTTTGCCCACCAGAAAAGCCCCCGACTCCTGACTCCCGACTCCCGACTCCCGACTCCCGACTCCCTACTTTCGACCCAAAATAAAAGCAGTAATCGCACCAACTCCCACACCAAGCAAAACATGAAATAGCACAAACCAGAAAGTGTAACTCAAGCAAGACTGGAGTTCAGCTTTAGGGCATTTTTCTATAGATACATTGGGGTTTAGTTTGATCAAGATCGCTTCTAGAGGTTTAGCATCGGTTTGGGAAGAAATACCACTGACCGCTAAACCAATACCCACCGAGGCAATCCAACGTTCTAATCGTTTCTCTTGTTGTGCTTGTTCAGTTTCCACAATGCCTCGGATACTACCAAGCATCTGGTCAAATAGTTGCTGACCGGGTTTGAGATAATTGAGATTGACTTGAATCTGATTTTGAAATAGCTCGGTTCTTTGGTTTAGGAAGTCTTCTAAAAACTCGATATTATCGTCTTTGAGACTAGATTCACTGATTTTTTTTAGCCAGTAGTTATAGTTGGCGGCATTGGTAGCGATCGCAGTTTTGTGATCTTCCATGTCTCGCAGATAACCAGCATAGTCAAAGGTCTTGGATGGCATCTCGGTCAGTTTCTGCTTCAGTTGCTCTAGCCTTGTTTTTCGCTCCCTTGGCAATTCCTTGAAGCCTTGAACCTCTTGTTCCAGTTGCCCATAGAGTCCTCTAGTTTGGCGATAACACCAACGGGCTTGATCATAAGCAAACAGGATTTTACTGCGACAGCACAACAGATTTAACAATGAAAAGTAAGTCTTTTGTGCCAGGTTTAAGGTTTCTGGGTGACGGTTTAACCAGACCAGAAGGTGACATTGCTCCGTTGCTTTCTCCTTACCGTTGTCATAGGCAAAAATGGGGCTACCAAATAACTGCCCAGATTCGCTAAATTGGGGTTTTTGGTCGCTTCCCTGGAAAAAAGCATCGACACAGGCATTGGCTAACTTTCTATCTTCCTCAGGAGTGCCCACGGGTTCCCCATAGAGCACTAAGGTTTGTCCCAAGGAAGGTTGAATAGTGCTGGCTAGGAGGCACCCTTGGGGATTTAACCGACTAAATTGACTGGCTGCAACGGTAACATTTTGGTAATACAGAGTTATATCAACGGCATAAGTGTCATGAATTTTAACCGGATAGACCTCTACTGTTAGGCCAGAGCCTTCTATTTGCAGTGGTGGTGTGTATGTTAAGCGACCATTATCAGGTAATAGTTCTATGTAACGGCTTGTGATTGCTGTTTGGCTTCGAGAGGATTGTAATTTTTCCAGTAAAGATTTCAGGTCTGGGATAGCTAGGGGTTGGCTGAGCTTAGCACAGTGTTGCCACAACTGATCCGCATCCGGTCGCAACTGTCCCGGTTCTTGACTTAAGTCTTGGCAGAGATGGAAGGCATAAAGGGTGACGCTGGGGTTTTTGATTGGCAAGGCGGTGTCAGTCATCAGCCTTTGGGAGTGTTGGGTTTTTCGGTTTCTTCAGTAGAACTCTTGCGGAGCTCATTATCCACGGTTTCCCCTTGATTCTTGTCATCTTCGGCTTTAGTTTTATGAGTGGGGAAAGTGCCTCCAATTCCCTTATAACCAATTGTTTTACTAGCAACTATAACATCTAGAGCATCCTCAATTACTGGATGAGATGTACACCAATTATCAATCTCATCTGCTAATCCCTTTACATCATCATTAGCCAGGGAATGAATAATCGTGTTGAGTTTATTCCGATCCTGTTCAGAAAAAAGTAATCCCGTGTTGATTAGGGGATGAAATATCGCTTCGAGTTCATTCCGATCCTGTTCAGAAAAAATATCTGGTTGCGTGTTGATTAGCTTGATAAAATTTCCTATTGCTTGAATCTCAGTGTTCATAGTCTTAACTCCTATTGACCAATTGCACAAAATGCTGCCCAATGGTAGGGTTCTTCAAAAGGCTTATCGTTGGGGCTTAGATGCCGAAAATCATCATTCTTCAAAAGCGGAGCACTCAAAAACCGCTTTTGATAACCCTTTATAGATAACCTCTTAATCCAGAGCAATAAATTTTCCTTAGTCACATCCCGCAGCCAGAGTTGTGCTTGGTTGAGGGCAACTGCTAAAGACATTTGGTAGTTTAGCAGATTATCATAAAATTTAATCATCAACAACGCTGTAGACAATTCGTGTACCGTCCACAGGCTACTAACTACTGCTGGACTACCCGCAACGAGGAAACCACTGGGTAACCCAATGTATTCATCGCTGCTATTCTTGAAATCGATTAATCCTGTTTCGCAAGCGGAAAGAGTGACAAGGCGACATTGTTCTAATTTGAGGCCAAAAATTTCCCCTAAAGTCAGAAATCCATCTTCTGTAGTTTTGTCTTGGACTATCTGTTTTGTTTTCGTTTCCGCTAAAACCAGTGCCGATTCTACAGGTGATTCTGGGTTGAAATAGCCATGACAGGAAAAATGGCAATAGTGGGCTGTTGTCAAGTTCTGATTCACTTTGATAGTAGCTTCTTTTGCGTCTTGGCTGGCTAGGACTTCAGCAGCTTGGAAAAATGATTTAATCACTTCCACTTCTAGGTTAGTGTAATCCAAATCATCAGTAGGGTTTTGAACCGCAAACAGGTGGGTAAACTCTTCTGGGCGTTTTCTGGTTTTAGTAAGTTGGAGTAGTTGACAGCTAGGGGCGTAACTTACCCCTGCTGGAAACCGATCCATCAGAATTTTAGATTTACCTTCTCCCTGTTTACTGTTAATCGGTAAAGCATGAATGGGGAACAAATGTAAATACTGATGGGGGATTAAAATTAAGCGATCGCACGTTTCTGGAATCTGCTCAATGATGTCATCAATGTGCAGAATTTTTGCCAACAGATTTAGACGGGTAGTCAAGCGACGTTGCCAATGGGATTTTTTGTTGTAGTAGGCTATGAAATAGCCTTTGAACCATTTTATCAATTTCTCTAAGTCTTTTGGTTCAGATTGGAAAACTATGGGCTGTTGGGTTTGACCGGTAAAGATGAACGTGAGCAGCTTATCCCGTGTAATATAAAACTCTACAATGGCAGTATGGTCATCTAAATTGTTCTGAAATTGCTTAAAGTTAAACCCAGACGCGATAGGTAAATGTTGGTCTTGTAATTCATTCCGCTGCTGTCGCAACTTTTGGAGATGTTGTGCCAGGTCTTTTTGATTTTTAGCATTGCCCTGTTGGATTTGCTCCTGACCTGCCGCTATTTCATTCCTGTAGTGTTCTAGTTGAGTAACAAATTTTGGAGTAAAAATGGTTTTCATATCACGGCGGAGAATCTCTTCAACTAAATTGCGGGTTTTGCTCCGTTCAACATATTCAATTGCTTCGCTGCTCTTATCTAATTCTATGCAAACTGCTACCATGCTGATATAAAGTTTGTTCCATTCTTCTGCTTGCTTGCGTTTGCTTTCATCTCCAGAAATGATTTCCTCCCGCAAAGATTCTACGGTATCAATAGCAGAGGCAAAGGTACTGTAAGCTAAATTAAACTGGTTACTGTCTTGATAAGCCAAGCCCAATACAAACAAAGTTTCTACATGCTTTTCGGGAAATGCTTCAAAGGTTCTGACTCTAAGAGCCTCTTGGCAACAAGCGATCGTTTGTTCTAAATTCTGTTCTTTATCCCCTTTAATTCGGTAAATGTAAGCATTTCCAAGATTATTTTTCGTCACAGCCCATTCTTGTGGAAATGCGTCAAAGGTATAAACTTTCAGAGCATTTTGGTGACAAGCGATTGCCTGTTCTAAATTCTGTTCTTTATCCACATCATCCACTTCTATTATTTGAAGGTAAGCATTTCCAAGATTAGTTTGAGTCAAAGCCCATTCTTGTGGAAATGCGTCAAGGGTATAAACTTTCAGAGCATTTTGGTGAAAAGCGATTGCCTGTTCTAAATTCTGTGTTTTATCCCCTTTTATTCGGTTACGATAAGCATTTCCGAGAGTAGTTTGCGTCCTTGCCCAATCTTGGGTAAATGCGTCAAAAGTTATTACTTTTAACGCATTTTGATAACAAGCTATACCCAGTTCTACATTCTCAGCTTTATTACCTGTAATTCGGTTACGATAAGCAACACCTATATTATGTTGCGCCTTTGCCCAGTCTTGAGGAAAAGCCTCAAAGGTATAAACTTTCAAAGCCTTTTGGTGACAAGCAATACTCAGTTCTAGATTCTGTGCTTTATCTCCTTTTATTCGGTAACAGTAGGCAATACCAAGATTACTTTGTGTCATTGCCCATGCTTCTGGAAATTGGTCGCGGGTTAAAACAGTTAGTACAACTTTATAGCCAGTTATCGCAATTTCCATATTGCTGGCTTTGTCACCCAAGGGGAATGTCTGAATCAGATCGCTAAATATAGAAATACCTGCGACTATACATTTTGCTTCATCTGGTTTTACTTCACTCAGCTTAGTTATTGCCCAAGGCTGCAATTCCTCTGCTAACTTCTGATTAAGTTTGTCTGTATTTGCTGCCAGTAATCGGTAAATTATCTGCCTATCACCATTACTTTCTTGTACTACCTCTAAGAGAAAGTCAATTGGGTCATCAAATGTTTTTTGATGCACCCCCATCAACTGCTCTACAATATTCGTTAAAAAATAAGACTTATCTACATTGCCCTGGATTCGCAAATCTTCTGCCACTACCAGCATCGTCTGCTGAAATCCCCCATCAACCAAATCCCGGTAGCTATTCAAAACGTTAAATACTTCTTCATCCTTAGACTGCCTGAGTAGTTGCTCAATCAGCTTTCGATAGGCTTGGAGGCGTCCTTCATTCAGGGTAAAAGCGTCAACCGTATCAATTTTGAGAGCCTTTTGGAAACAAGCGATGGCTTGTTTTAGATTCTGAGCTTTTTCCCCTGTGATTCGGTTAAGGTAAGCAGCACCGAGAGGAGCTTGTATAGTTTTCCAATATTGGGGAAATGCGTCAAAGGTATAAACTTTGAGAGCCTGTTGGTAACAAGCAATTGCCCGTTCTATATTCTCGGCTTTGTCCCCTCTGATTCTCAAAAAGTAAGCATTTCCGAGATTATCTAGTGTACCTGCCCAATCTTGGGGACATGCCTCAAAGGTTCTTACTTTCAGAACCTCTTGATAAGAAGCGATTGCCCGTTCTATATTCTCGGCTTTATTACCTCTCATTCTATAAAAATAAGCATTCCCAAGATTAGTTTGTAGATTTCCCCACTGTTGAGGATATGCCTCAACAGTTATTACTTTAAGAGTCTCTTTGCAACCAGATATTGTCCGTTCTATATTCTGAGCTTTGTCCCCTTTAATTCTGTCAAGGTAAATACCTGCAATATGACTTTGTATAGTTGCCCAATCTTGGGAAAATGCGTCAAATGTTATTACTGTTAAAGCCTTTTTTAAACAACTAATAGCATATTCTAAATTATCTGATTTATCCCCTGTGATTCGGTGATGGTAAGCAAGAGCGATATTATTTTGCGTAAGTGCCCATTCTTGGGGAAAAGCGTCAAAGGTATAAACTTTCAAATATTCTTGGTAACAAGCGATCGCCCGTTCTATATTATCAGCTTTATCCCCTGTGATTCGGTGATGGTAAGCAAGAGCGATATTATTTTGCGTAAGTGCCCAATCTCTGGGAAAAGTGTCAAAGGTATAAACTTTCAAAACTTCTTGCCAACAAGTGATAGCCTTTTCTATATTATCAGCTTTATCCCCTGTGATTCGGTTACGGTAAGCTTCACCGAGATAACATTGTATCCTTGCCCAAGCTTGGGGCAATGCCTGAAAGGTTCTAATTTTCAGAGACTCTTGGAAAAAAGCGATTTGTTGTTCTATATTCTGTGATTTATCCCCTGTGATTCGGTTACGGTAAGCAAGAGCAAGATTATATTGGGTCATTGCCCAATCTTCAGGAAAAGCGTCAAAGGTATAAACTTTCAGAGCCTCTTGGAAACAAGCGATCGCCTGTTCTATATTCTGTGCTTTCTTCCCTTTTCTTCTATCAATGTAAGCACCTCCAAGATTGTTTTGAGTCAAAGCCCATTTTTCGGCACAAACTTCACGGGTGAAAAAAGTTAGTACGATTTTATTGCCAGTAATGGCAATTTCCATATTCCTGGCTTTGTCACCCAAGGGAAATTGTGCAATTAAAGTGCTTAAATCGCCAATATATCCTAATAATAGCGCCGTTTCATATATTTCTCCTTTCTCCAGAATACTTGTTCCCACAACATGCAATAATTTAGCTAGTA
>NZ_JAAHFV010000251.1:0-9733 GCF_010672755.1 Moorena sp. SIO1F2 | reverse complement strand
GGGAGAGGGGGAGAGGGGGAGGTGGGGGAGTGTGGGGAGTGTGGGAAGGGTGGGGAGAGGGGGGGAGGGGGAGATGGGGAGATGGGGAGATGGGGAGATGGGGGAGTGTGGGAAGTGTGGGGAGATGGGGAGATGGGGAGATGGGGAGATGGGGAGTAAGATCAGTTTTCCCTCTTGCCGATTCCCGATTCCCTCTTGCCGATTCCCGATTCCCTCTTGCCGATTCCCGACTCCCGACTCCCGACTCCCGATTCCCGACTCCCGACTCCCGACTCCCGACTCCCTTAACCAATTAACCATTAAAAGCTAGTAACTATAACATGACTAATGACAATAACTTGATTTACTCCTACCCACCCCTAAAAGCTGGAACTTTACTCAAACGCTACAAACGCTTTCTTGCGGATATTGAACTGCCATCAGGGGAAATTATTACTGCTCACTGCGCCAATACTGGCCCAATGATTGGAGTTTCAACTATTGGCTCTCCTGTACAAGTGTCCCATAGTGATAACCCAAAGCGGAAGTTACAATACACTTGGGAAATGATTCAGGTCAAGGACAATGAACCGACTTGGGTAGGGGTTAATACGGCTTTACCTAATCGAGTGATTAAGTTAGCGTTGGAACAAAAACTGATTCCCGAATTAGCGGACAGCTACAGCGAAATTCGCCCTGAGGTGCGTTACGGAAAAGAACGGAAAAGCCGGGTGGATTTTTTACTGACTGGCTCAGAGCGCCCGATTTATTTAGAAGTGAAAAGTGCTACCTTAGCTGAAGAGAATCGTGCTTTATTCCCTGATACAGTTACTACTCGTGGACAAAAACATCTGCAAGAACTGATGGCAGTACTTCCCGAAGCACGAGCCGTGATGCTTTATTTTATTAATCGTGCTGATTGTTTGCACTTTTCCCCTGGTGATAACTATGACCCAGACTATGGTAAACTCTTAAGAGAAGCAGTTAGCAAAGGTTTGGAAGTGTTGCCTTGTCGCTTTGAAATTACCCCGTCAGGAGTTCGCTATTTGGGGTTAGCAACCTTTGAGTGCTGAGGGTGTTAGTAGGTTATAGCAGTTCTCAATTATTATTTATTGGTAATGGGTAGTTTCCAATTATCAATTCCCCATTACCATAACCCAAAAATCCACAGACTCTTTGATAAGTGATTAACTGGATTTGATCTAATCTTTAATCAAATTCAACCTTAGGAAACTATGCCAGTATAGCGGTTGTTAAGCTAGTAAGGTACAATAATGATGATACATTCTAATAAAAAACCATGAAACCCTACTCCGTTGATCTTAGACAAAAAATTATTGATGTTTATACTCAAGGTAATATCTCTCAACGTCAGCTTGCTAAACAGTTCAATGTTGCCTTAAGCTTTGTTCAAAAATTACTCAAACAGTATCGGGACACTGGAAATATTGCCCCGAAAATTCGCACTCAACAAACTCCGACAAAACTTAAGCCAAAACAATTAACGATTCTCAAAAATCTGGTGACCATGACTAATGACGCTACTTTAGAAGAACTGCGGAACATGAAGCGCGAAAGAAACCGGAGTTTTCATTGGTATTTCCACAGTATATAGAATGCTAAAGCGTCTAAAAATAACCCGAAAAAAAAACACTGTACGCCACAAAAAAAGGCACAGATGAGGTACAAAAACAACGTTTACATTTCTGGTAAAAGGTTAGGGATATTAACGAAAAAGACCTGATTTTCCGTATTGGAATCCGGAGTGAATTTAGCAATGGTTCGTCTCTTTGCTCGCTCTGAACAGGGTCAACGTGCTTATGGTCAGCGCCCTTATAGGAAAGGTCAAAATCTTTCACTCATTAGTGCCATAAGTTGTGAATCTATCCTCGCCAGCACCTGTTTGTTGGGAAAAACTGATGCCATCACTTTTGAAGCTTTTATTTCTAAAAAATTAGTCCCTAAACTTTGGAGTGGAGCTTGTGTAATCATGGACAATTATTCAATTCATAAAGGAGATGAAACTAGAGATTTAATTGAAGCAACGGGTGCTAAATTAATCTATCTTCCCACTTACTCCCCTGAATTTAACCCGATTGAACATTGTTGGTCAAATATCAAAAGTATTTTACGTAAAATTGGTGCAAAAAAGAACTTATCTTGATTTAGTAGAAGCTATTGAATTTGCTTTTAATCAAATCTCCCTTAAGGATATTCGTAATTGGTTTGCTCATTGTTGTTATTGTACCTCATTAGACTAAAAACCGCTATAGCAAATTCAAAGGTTTTGAAGTGAATGCCTTGTTGGTTCTTCCGATCCTGTTATCCTAAATAGGATCGGAAGAGCGACTTGATCTTTAGGGCAATTCTTTAGGGCAATAATGTTACTGCCTCTCGGTCTGCATACCGTAGCATGGCTTCATAAGGAGTTAATCCTGAAGATGCTGATAATGCTTTAATTTCAGTGACTAAAAACTTAACCACATCCCTGACGACTAGGTGAGCTAGAGGTTTATCGAAAGGAACACCTGCATTGCTTTGCCGCCAGAACCACTCTACCCGAGAGGTTAACGCTCCTCCCAATGTCAAAACTTGACCAGGTAAGGCGAAAACGCCATGTTGCTGAACTCGCTGCATTAGTTCAGTACCTGCTTCACCTCCAGGAATTGCCATATTATGAGCCAGGAGTAAGGTTGTACCCCTGGGCATTGTCTCCCAAAAAGAGTTTTCCAATTCCTGTCCAACGGTAGTAGCAACAATTAATCCTCCTCGCTCCAAACAATCTGTAGTGAAGGCTTTTTGCTTGGAGGGAAGCTTTAATAAGTTATCTGGAGGGACAATTCCACTATTAGGATCATCATACACCAGATCACAAACAGCTACATTTTGGTATGTCTCTCGCAAAAAGTACTTCAAAACGTCAGAACCCATGGCTCCCACTGCCCCAATTAAGGTAACTCGGTCTTCTTTCTGTTGTTGGAAACCAAGGGTTTCAATCGCTGAGATAATACCTGTTGCTGAGTAGGAAGATTTGCCACCACATCCTCCCTGATCACAATTAATGCCGAGAGAATGAGGAGTAAATCGGTTCAAAGTATCCGCCAAACCAGCAAACCGACCAAAATCCGGAGTCAACTTGATCTTGCCTTGTTTTTGATTGAGGGATTCGCCAATGTGTTTAAAAATTGGTGAAATGGTAGAATCCCAATCTGGATGTTCTGGATTAACAAGGATGTCAGCAGTATCTTGGTGCTTGGGTCTGATTACGCAGCGAGCACCACCAACTTTGCTGTCCAAGAAACCTCCAGGAAGTCGATCGCTATAGTGGTTTAAAACACCTTTGCTTAATGCTGCATTGATCAGTTGATTTTTCAGGGCACTTTCAGACCACATCAATCGCTCGCAGATTTGCTTAGCTTCTGACTCCTGAGTATCAGGAGTTACCATTCGCGTTCCCCCATAAGAGTAGTTTACGGTTGGATTATTATCATTTGCGATAAATATTTCAGCCAAATCATGATCTAACTTTTCGATTGTATTAGCCATTATTTATTGATTGCTCTTTCTAAAGTTCAAACCCAAGTATCTAAGTCAAAAAAATACTCATTAACCCCTTACTATCCAACTAGTTTATAGTAAAAAAAATCTGGATAGGGTGTTACAGGCATAAACAAGCCTTAACTATAGCAATCCTAAATCATTTGTAAAATATGCAAAATCGTAAATTCTTACTGGGCAAGGGTTATAGCGATAGCTTCGCCGAATATATTTCACGAATCATATAGGATTGCTATATACTCTAAGACGGGTTGGCTATCTTCTCCATAACAACTGCTTCAAAGTCTTGTATTTTTGTAAAAGGCTTGAACATTTGCTCGGGGTTCTTAAAAGCCTTAAATTCCAGAACATTCCCACAAGGATCGTGAAAATAAATCGTTCCTTGTTCTCCATTTTTGCCGACAAAACGTACTCGTGGTCCAATTGTAAATTCGATGCCTTGTTCCTTTAAACGTTCAACTAAGCTTTCCCATTCTTCCCATTCTAAGATTATGCCAAAATGACGAACAGGGATGTTTAAAGGAGTTTGATCTCGATCAACGTGGTTGCTAGGTATATCTCGCGTTGCCTCCTGGGGGTGTAAATAGGCTGAAACGGAATTACCATAGAGGTTAAAATCAATCCATAAATCTGTACTACGTCCTTCTTTACAGCCAATCACACCACAATAAAATTGGCGTGTTTCTTCAAGGTCGGCAACAGGAAAAGCTAAATGAAAAGGTTTAGATCCGGTCATACAGAACTGAGTATTAGAGTTAGACTGTGATTTGATTTAATTAATTCAATCACGGATATCATTAAACAGTTTTTTTGTATCTTCCTTCATTATCTTAACGAAAAATTTATTTTTTTTACTGTTCTTAATTATTCAGGTTGTGGGGTTGACAAAAAGGTAAAAATGAGCATGGTAATCCCTGAGGGGGTGACATGAGCCCCCTCAGATACCTGATCAACTAATGTCTATAGTGGAAGATTGTCTGCCGTTTTATGAGAAATTATATCAAGAGGTATAATTTTGCCAATTTAACTAGCTATAACAATATCTGACAATAACGTGCATGTAGATTTAGGAGAAGTATAAATGAAGGACAGCATCGACAATATATGTTTTAGCTTCTGGAACTCTGCGGTTCTCAGAGCGGCGATAAAACTTGGAATATTTCCTTTACTGGAACAACCTATTTCTGCCCGATAAGTCTCCGATCACCTCAAAGCTAATCCTGGTTTTGTCGAAGCTTTTCTTGAATCCTGTGCTGGATTAGGTCTGCTGGAAAAAGAAGAGGGTAATTTTAAAAACTCTCAAGTCGCTTCTAAATTTTTAATACCAAACAAGCCAGAGTATCAAGGTGATTACATCGTCCATATTACCCATTTCTGGTACACTTGGGGCAATCTAGACCAGCTCATCCGTGAAGGCAGACCAGATTTTCCCTTTGAGAATGGTTTTGTTGATGCTGGTACCTATTGGACAAGCTATATTAAAGGTCGGCATAACCTAGCTATGGCAGGACAAGGAGCAGTGCTGGCTGAATATACTAACCTGAACAATGGCGTAAAATGCTGGATTTAGGGGGAGGCTCTGGAAGCTACAGCATTGCTCTTTGTAATGCTAATCCTAATTTAACAGCTGTAGTTGTCGATCTCAAAGAACCTTTAGAAATCGCCCTCAGCCTCTTGAAGCAATACAATCTCCAAGAGCGAATTACCCTATGTCCGGCGGATTTTAATACCACTGAGTTTGATCAGGACTATGATGTTGTTCTGCTTTCTGCAGTCTTGCGTCATATATCTCCGGAGCAATGTCTGAGGCTATTGTCCAAAGCTTACGATGCTCTATTGCCAGGTGGATTGCTGATCGTGCAGGAGTTTATAAATCCAGAAGATAATCCTAAGCAGTCATTGCGCAGTACAATGATGGAACTGTACTTAATGATTGGCTTTCATTCCGAATCGGGCAATCGCTCTAAAGAAGAAATTGCCCTATGGCTCGAAAAGACAGGATTTAAAAATATTAAGGTTATTCCTTTGCCTCGCATTTAGACCCCTAAAAATAGGGATAAATCGGTATTTAATACCACAATTCGGACATGGACATTTTACTAGCGATAGAGTATTAGTGAAGTGTAGGATTCAGACCTAACTATGCCCAAGAAAGTAGACACAGCAAAAAAGAGATCAACTCAAATCGTTCCTGTCATAGGGATGAGTGAGTTGGTTCAGGCTGAGTTGCTGTCTACCATGAAAAAACTGGGCATCGTCAGGTCTGAATCCTACAACAAGCTAGGTAGTATTAGTCATTGGGGTCTTGATTGGAAAAAAGCCTATCCAGAGGTCAGAAGTTTTAGGACTCCTGATACCCTGGGACTGCCAGCGAAATTGATGGAATGGACGGTCAGTGATGTAGCAAAAGCTATCACAGCTCAGCAGGCAGCTTGCACTGATGCGGTAATTAAGAAGATTTACAAAAAATTTCCAGGGAGGGACGGCCAAAGGAGAAGAAAGGAACTTTGTAAACAGCTTAAGACTTTAGCTTTTATAGATGATCCATTGCTGCATAGACTTGTTAGGAAGGAATTTCAGCGAGGGCATTCCTGGGTCAAGAATCAGATAGTCTATCAACAAGTAGGATATAAGTGCAAAAGGCTCTCTCGTAATACTTACCAACTAGAGTTGGCTGGATTGAGGAGAGGAAAGAGAAACAAAATAACCGTTAGGTCTAATCGGAAAATAAAAGGCCAGATTAGACTGGTATACAAGCAACTCTTGGGAAAGTTTGAGATTCACTTTTTAGTAGACTATGGCACCGTAGAAATCCCTGCCAACCGTCGAGCTATTGGGGTAGACAAGGGGTACACAGAGGCTTTTTATGATTCAGATGGTCAGGCACACGGAAAAAACTTAGGAAAAGTAGCAACCAATAAATCGGATCGCATCTGTGCAAAAAACCGCAACAGAGGGAAGCTTTGGGCGCTTCATAGAAAACTAGAAAAAATCGACCCAGCCAAGTCGGCTCGAATACTCAAAAATAACCTAAGTAGAAAAACTGAAAATCGCCGATACAGAAAAAATCAATCAGAGATTACGGCCATAATAGGAGCCGCATCTAAGTCCCTTTTTAATGGGGAATCATTAAAAGTATTTGCCGAAAATTTAACACAGCCGATTAGAAATAAACGCCAGTCTAAGGCCATGTCCCGTAAACTTAATAGTTGGATGAAAGGAGTAATGCGGGACTCCTTGCAGAAATGGGCTAATTGGACTGGCTCGGTTGTAACAGAAGTCCAGCCTAGCTACACGTCGCAAGTTGACTCCGTAACTGGAACCCTATTAGGGAAAAGGAGCGGGGACAATTTTACCAGATTCAATGGGGTCGTGTTGCAGGCTGACCACAATGCTGCCAAAAATGTCCTTAGCAGAGGTACGGACAAGGATATCACCCGGTATATGAGTAAAACTGAGGTGCAGGCAGTATTGTTGCGCCGTACCGCGCGTTTCTTGGAAGGTATGGGACTGAGTCTGCTAGATGCAGTTGAGCTTGGATGGCTTGACTGCAAGCATAGTAAAACTCGGGCTTTCAAGCAACTCCTCAACGGGATTTGAGGAACGTCCAGAAAGATAAGTGGCAGGCTTGACTCCAATTGCTGAATGACCACTTCTCACTCGGACCACAATAGATTGAACCTTGACCGTTTTGTACCGGATTATCACGATTTATTACGGTTTAAGAGTATCCCTACACAAACAACTCTCATCCTTGGGGAAAAGCCATAATATAAAGTCTGCTTGAATACCCATAATTAAGGAGAGGGTGGGACCCACCCCTAACCCCTCCCAGGAGGGGAATGTGGGGAGATGGGGAGATAGGGAGCGGTGCGACCCGTGGCGAATTTAATTCGCCTACGGAAAGCGCACCGAGGGAGATTTTTATTATTAAGGGTAATTATTCTGAGATGATATAAAACTCCTATTTCTGGCAAATAAGGCTGTTTAGTAGGGATTGAAACAGGCAAGATGCCTGTTCCACGCCTGATGCCTGTTCCACCAATCAGATGCACCCTATGTCTTTCCCCCTCTCCCAGTCTCCCATGCTACAATCGCCTCAGTTAAACCTTCTAAAGTATATTCAACTGCTTCCACATCTACCCTGCCTAGCAACTGGCGACAGCTTTCGGAAGTTTGAGGACCAATCGAAGCGATACATACATTGTCTAAAAGGTAATCAAGAGTTTTTAAGGGTGCAGATTGTTCGCCGTCGGCATTAGAGTAGGGTTGGTTAGTTTCCGTTGAAGAGTTAAAGGCTTGCTTGAGAAGTTTGTAAAAATTATTCACGGTTTTAGAACTAGCAAACGTAACAATATCTATTGCTCTCTGTTGCCAAGCATCTAAAATAGCAGGAGCCATGTAATCTGGACAACGAGACTCATAGGCAGCAACTTCTACCACTTGAGCACCTTTTTCCGTTAGTTCTTTTACTAACACCTCTCGCCCACCGGTTTCGACTCGGGGGAAAAGCACTTGTTTGTTAGTTAAAGACTCTGGAAAATGTTCTACCAAAGAATCAGCTACAAAGTTTGGTGGGATAAAGTCGGGTTGTAAATTGTGTTGTTTCAGACTCGCTGCAGTTTTCTTACCCACCACAGCAATCTTAATCCCGACTAAAGCACGGGCATCTTTACCATTATTCACTAATCGTTTAAAAAAGTAATCCACCCCATTGCTAGAGGTGAGAATCAACCAATCGAAGTTAGCGAGATTAGCGATCGCATAATCTAATCCAGCCCAACTGGAAGGAGGAGTAATCACCAAGGTGGGCATTTCGATAATAGTCGCTCCTTCTTGTTCCAGGAGCTGGTTAAATTTCTGGGATTGACTAGCGGAACGGGTGACTAAGACGGTTTTTCCAGTAAGCGGCTTAGTAGTTGCCGTTGCCCCTTGAACCTTGTCTTGCCAACCTTCACTCTTCGACTGGTCTTGATCAGGTAATCCCATAAATGCCCTTAACCCCACTACTTCACCAACTACAATTACCACAGGTGAGAGGGAGATACCAAGGGTTTGGTTTACAATAGTGCCTAAGGTGCCCAGCCAAACCTGTTGCTGGGGGCGTCCACCATTCCGAATCAGAGCAATGGGGGTCTGATGCGATCGCCCATAGTGTTGCAGCTGTTGGACAATTTCTGCTAGATGACGTCCTCCCATTAAAATCGCCAAGGTGTCGATTCTTGCTAGTGCTTCCCAATCTAGTTGCTCTGGCTGATGAGCAGTGACAACCGCAAAGCATTTGCTCAAAACTGAGTCTGTTAAAGGAATTCCCGCTAGTAAGGGAGCTGCTAGGGCTGAGGAAATGCCTGGTATAACCTCAAACTGACACTCAGCAGCAATCAATGCCTGAATTTCTGAGCTAGAGCGCCCGAAAATAAAGGGGTCACCACTTTTTAGCCTGACGACTTGCTTGCCTTGTCGGCATTGGTCTACTAGCAGTTGGTTAATCCTAGCTTGGGGTGTAGAAGGGCGTCCACCCCGTTTCCCCACATCAAACAGTTGACAATCACAGGGCACCAGTTGCAATAAAAGGGAATCTACCAAAGCATCATATACCAACACTTCAGCTTGAGTCAGTAGTTGTTGCCCCCTTACGGTTAAGTAGTTAACATCTCCTGGACCAGCACCTACGATGTAAATTTTTCCCTTTTTGTGATTAGTCATTATATAGCGGTTTGCAATTGCTGTTAGGTACAAAGTTCTGGGTTTTTAGGGAGCAGGAACCCACCCCTAACCCCTCCCAGGAGGGGAATAGAGAAGGAACCCACCCCTAACCCCTCCCAGGAGGGGAATAGAGAAGATAGAATAGCGATGCGCTGCTATCTCTCTATCTCCCTATTTCCCCATCTGCCCACCCTTGCAACACTCCCTATTCCTCTGGCTCCATCGGCAGACTTATATCTAAAATAATTAGAAACTTAGCATCAGGCAGCAGCTGTTTCAGGGTCTGGGAATAACCTTTGGCATCACAATAGTAGCGGAACCGAGCGAAAACGACTGGTGGCATCGGTGGTAATAGGCGAACCATGACCCATGGGTATAGGCTTAGACGATGCGACATAATATGAAGTTATCTCCTTTACTTTAAGGGGTAGCCAGAGCCAGCCTTCGCCCTACCAAGATCGTCAGGCTGGCTCTTCCCGTGGATTTGATA
>NZ_JAAHFV010000250.1:0-9799 GCF_010672755.1 Moorena sp. SIO1F2 | reverse complement strand
TAAATCTCAAGAATCAGAAAGAGTTTATTTAGATTTGTCACAAATTGCTAATGTCTATTGTG
The DNA here is from genome assembly GCF_010672755.1 of Moorena sp. SIO1F2. Taxonomy (NCBI): domain Bacteria; kingdom Bacillati; phylum Cyanobacteriota; class Cyanophyceae; order Coleofasciculales; family Coleofasciculaceae; genus Moorena; species Moorena sp. SIO1F2. The sequence goes on along the minus strand of NZ_JAAHFV010000250.1, from coordinate 9,737 downwards.
TCCCTGAAGAACATCTTGATGAATATACGCATCTTGCAAGTTGTTCTCCTGCAATAATCTCTGAATTTATCAGAGGATATCTGACATCAATTACAAAAAAAGGAATAAATGAAGAGAAAGGTAGAGAAATAATTTTTGATGCATTATATCAGACTGCTGATTTGTTAAAAGAATTTGGATTTAGAGTAATAGATGATGTTTGTACAAAAGGAGGAATAAGTAGAGTCGGAGTTAATTTTGTTTCTGAAAATTTCCCAATTGAGAGATTATCAGATGAATTACTTGGAAGAATGAAATCAGTCAAATTAGAATGGAGTGGTAAATATGAATTGAATAATCAAAATATTTTAGATATAATTAATGAGAATGGAACACCTCTTTATGTTTATGAAGAAAATGAGATTAAAAGAAACTTTGAACTAATCATAGATTCAATACCTTATGAAAATAAACAGGTACATTATGCCGTTATGTGTAATAGTAATAGCGAGGTATTAAGGAAAATCCTACAATTAGGAGGCTTTGTTCAAATAAATTCTATACACGAACTTGATTTAGTTAAGAAAGTGGGATTCAGTAATGGGGATATTTCTTTTACTTCAACTGGTTTGGATAGTGAAAGTTTAGAGAGATTAGTTCAAGAAGGAGTGCAAGTAAATTTGGATTCAGTTGAAGAGGTTGAGAAATATTGTAAATTGAATGCAGGGGGTAATTTTGGAATTAGAATTAAAATGAAAGAAGATATCGAACTTCCTGAAGGTTATACTAATTCCCCAAAAGATTCAGATGTAGGTATACCTCAAGACTATTTTTCAAGAGTAAAACAAATTGCTCAAGATTATGGATGTAGAATCAATGAAATACACGGATATCTCGCATCTAATATTTTAGATTCAGAACCTTTAATACACTCTTCAAATTATTTGATGGAATGTGCAAAGCAATTTCCAGATTTAGAATATGTAAATTTTGGAAGTGGTTTTGGCGTACCTGGAAGAAAAACTGAATCAAAATTTGATTTTGCTGGAATAGGAGAATACTATTCAAGATTAACAAAAGAATTATCAGACCATCTTGGAAGGGATGTAAAATTAAAAATAGAGCCTGGTAGATCGGTTGTAGCAACGGCAGGAACACTTTATGCCAAAGTAACAAATGTTAAACAATTGACTGGTAAAAAGCAGATATCAATCAATGCAGGGTTCGGAGAATTTCCAAGACCAAGAATATATGGAGCATACCACGAAATTGAGGCTGTTGGTAAAACAGGAGAGACAGAAACTTATGACATAAGAGGCAATACTGTATTGCAATCAGACTTTTTAGGCAAAGAGAGAAAACTACCTCAAGTACAAGAAGGAGATATCCTGGCAATTAGAAATACAGGGGCTTATGGAATAGTAATGGCTTCAGGTTTCCCAGGAAAAGAGTTACCTTCTGAAGTAATGGTTTATTCAGATGGCACATTTAAGAGGATACTTGATTGGGCTGAGTCTGAATCGCTTGCCAGAAGCAGTAGATATGAGTAGGATGTTCTTGACTGAGTGAGTCGAATTTAGTGAAGAAGCAGCTCAACGGCTACAAGCTGAAGGTGCTTCACAAGTACTGCAAGCCATCCTTCATGCTATGAGTGATCTGTCACAGCTGAGTGCAGATTAGGCTGGGCAGATTATTAAAAAGGTCACTAAAGAGCAGAAAGTGAAAAAAGGATCCCTCGTGCGATCGCTCCGTGCTGCACTCACTGGAGATGTTCACGGTCCCGATCTCATTGAATCTTGGGTGATTTTCCATCAGCACGGTAGGGACAAAATCCGCCTACAGCAGGCATTGATTAACACTTCTACTACTTAGGTGATTTACTGATTGTAGGATGTGCATACCCTTCGGGATGCTCCTAAAGCATCCCGAGTTCGGTGTTTTTAACCACTATGGGAATACGTTAGGACATGAGTAGAACTCACCACAGAGTCACAGAGAACACAGAGAGTAATCGAGATGAGCAACAAGCGCTGTTAGAAATTGCTGAGTCTTATCTCCGGGAATTTGTTGCACCAGTAGCGTCAGAAATTGATGATAATCCAGAAGTATTAAGAGCGGCACTTCAGGGAATGGGTGCTCGCTCTTTATTGGCACTGCAGATTCCTAAGGTTTGGGGAGGTACTGGAGTTAGTGAGCTAACCTTTCGCCACTTCCAGCAGCTCATTCCCCGTTACTCTGGTGCGTTGGCATTTCTGCACACCCAACACCAAAGTGCAGGAGAATTCCTCACCAACACTGACAATGAATCTTTAAAGTGGCAATATCTGCCTTATATGAGCCAAGGACAGGTGTTGCTTGGCATTGGCTTTTCCCATCTGCGACGCCAAGGCAAGTCAATGGTTAAAGCTATTCCTGTAGCAGGTGGGTATCAGATAGAAGGAAAAGTACCTTGGGTAACGGGTTTTGGTTTCTTTCAAGATTTTATTTTGGGTGCAACACTTCCCGATGGTCGGGCAGTTTATGGTATGTTGCCGTTTATTGAAACCATGCAAGAGACTGGGGGAGCAATTACTTTTAGTAAGCCAATGGAATTAGGGGCAATGTCCTCAACCAATACCGTTACGGCAGAGCTTACTCATTGGTTCTTACCTGAAGAGCGTGTTGTCTTCATTAAACCCACTGGTGCAATTCATGAGAACGATCGAAAGAATGTTCTGAATCACGGGTTTGACTGCTTGGGCAATACTAGAGCAGGTCTCGATATCATAGAGGCTGTTTACCAGACTAAACAACTTCCCTTCATCAAGCAAGCATTTGATGCCTTCAACGAAGAACTCAAACGTTGTCAATCAGCAATGATGGCGGCACTAACACCTGATTCTCAGTCTTGCGAAGAACGGCTACAACTCCGCGCTTGGGCAATTAATTTAGCGCAACGTTGTACTGCAGCAGCAGTTACTGTTTCTAGTGGTGCCGCTAATTACCGACATCATGGCGCACAGCGAGTATATCGTGAGGCATTGGTGTTCACAGTCTTAGGTCAAACAAGGGCTGTTATGGAAGCAACTCTTGCTCAGTTGGTGAATTAGGTATTAGGTGTTAGGACACGAGGAGAACTCACTACAAAGCCACAAAGAACACAAAGAAAATCTATACGTCCTAATCTTTCCTAATCTGCCATCTTAGAGGTTGTCTGAGAAGTCTCATTTGCTACATCCAAGCCCCCTAAATCCCCCAATTTTGGGGGACTTTTAGAAGCAAATTGACTCTTATTCCCCCCAAAGTTGGGGGGCTAGGGGGGCAAAATTCAGTATAAAAAAACTTTTCAGATATCCTCTTAGTGCTATAGCGTTTCTCATAGCTATGAGGTACACTAATAAATAGATTAGATAGTTAGTGATACAAATTTCGGATGAAACCTTACTCTCTTGACTTTCGGCAAAAAATTCTAGAAATCCATAAAAAATAAAATTTATCAATCCGAAACTTAGCTCAACGTTTTGGTGTAGCCAAAAGCTTTATTCAAAAATTACTAAAACAACATCGAGAAACCGGAGATATTAAACCCCTCTCTTGGTGCGCATTCCCTAGGTCGGGTTTCCCGACCGGGGTCGCACAGCAACGTCAAGGGGTAAGTCCGCCACGCAAACTTAGGGTCGAGCAATTAATAGATTTGGGAGAAATAATTGAAACAAATAATGATGCTACGTTAGTTGAACTTTGTGATTTACTAGAAATAAAGATCCAAATTCGCGTAAGTCGAGCCACGATGGCAAGACTAATCAAACAACTCGATTATACTTAAAAAACAACATTATATGCAGCGGAAAAAGAGTCAGAAATAGTCCAAATAAAACGACTAAAGTTTTGGTCAGATATCCGAGATATCCCGGCATAATATTTGATTTTAATAGATGAATCGGGAGTAAATTTAGCAGCGATGCAGCGCGGTCTTGGGGAGGCAGTGCGGTCTTGGGGAGGCAGCGCGGTCTTGGGGGTTCCCCCCATGAGCGACTGCCGTGGTCTCCCCCACTCGCGGTCTGCCGTGGTTTCCCCCATGAGCGACTGCATCAAGACAATGGTTAGGATGTATGCTAGAGCCTTAAAAGGGAAAAGAGCCAGAGGTAAAAAACCACTGAAAAGAGCCTGAGGCAAAAATATCTCCGTAATAGGTGCTTTATCTTTATAAAAAGTCGTGGCATCTAGTAATATATCTGGAGGAGTTAATCGAGTAACTTTTGAAGCAGTTATTGCTAAAAATTTAGTTACTAATTTATTTCTGTAAAAATGCCTGTATAATAATGGATAATGCTAAAATCCATGAAGGATAAATGGTTAGAGAATTAATTGAACAAGCGGGAGCAAAACTGATTTATTTACCCCCCTATTCTCCCGAGTTTTCACCAAGCGATGCAGCGCGGTCTTGGGGGTTTCCCCGGAGACGAAACCTTAGAGAGTGGAGCCTTTAATGTCAGCAGGTTATGCAGAAAAGAGGTGCGACCCGTGGCGAATTTAATTCGCCTACGGAAAGCGCACCTTTGGTTAAATATTTTTTAATAAGGCGACCCTCTCGAAACGGTAACTTCGGCGTAGCCGACGCTTGGCCGTAGGCCACGCCAAAGGCGAACGCGAACAAACCACTCGCTATTGCATCAAGACATCGAAAATTTTTGGTCAAAAGTCAAAGCAATCTTGAAAAAGATTAAAGCCAGAACTTACAAAGATTTAATAGAGGGGATTGCCGATGCCATCTTAAAAGTCACTAAGGAAGATATTCGGAATTGGTTTACTCACTGCTGTTACTGTACCTCATGAATATGAGAATTGCTATAGCGCAATTTTCTCATAACCAAACTCTAGAAACTCGCTCTGGCATGGTGTATAACCCAATGTTTGATAGGCTTGAATATAGGCAGATAATGTTTCTTCTTTCGGTACGCATTCAACCCAATAAAACTGATATTCTGGCGTAGGTTGCCACCATCTTTCGCGATCGCCAGCCACCCAAGCAAAACAGTTATATTCTTGGGATTTTGGACTGGTAACAGTATATTGAGTCCGCGCTAAATTAGGAAAACGTAACTCTAAGTGTATAGCTTCTCCCATGAAAAACTCAAGCAATATAACCCTTTTGTCTTCCCCAATTTAACCATGCTTGAGCCATTAGTTTGATTTTTCCCCGTTGTTCTGGCAGAACTGGGTTTTCTTAGGTAATCTGACCTAAAGCAGGCAACCAATAGAGCGGGTTTTGCTGCAAATCTTCCAATAAAAAAGGAATTACCCCTTCTCCCATCTTGATGATTTCTTGATAAGCGGGATGTTTTGACATTTCGACAGTCGAGGATAACGCCTCTACTTCTTGACGACCTTGGGAAGCAAGAGCGGTAAATTTTTGGCGTATTTCTTCGGGATTTTCTTCAGTCGGTTTTCTAGAGGCTGCATCTAAGGTTGGTTTTTTCATAGTTGCTTTGTGAGTTGCTTTGTGAATTGGCAATACTGACTAGGAAGTCATTACTCCAAAGTGCGTTCGCGTAGCGTGGCCCAAAGGCCAAGGCCAAGGTCAATCGCCCATCTTGTAGGGTGCGTTAACAAAGTGTAACGCACCGAAAACTCACCCGTCCACCCGACAATATCGTAGGAAATCATCTGGGGCTCTTGGAATTGCGATCGCCTACGGCACTAGCGGAGCTGATCCCATCAAGTAAGGGAATTACTAATATAGTGAAGAAAAATACAGCAATTTATAGCCTAATGAGGTACACAGGATTTTTTCCCTCTTGCCTCTTGCCCGCCCCCCTTACTAAGGGGGGTTAGGGGGGATTCCTCTTGCCTCTTCTCTGTTCCCTGTTCCCAGATCCGCTGTTCCCTAAAACCCAGGACTGAAGTACCTCACTCAATTAAAAACCACTATACAAGGTGTGAGCTATGACAGATAATAAACTGGTATTTGAACGCATTACCTGTCTTGATGCAAAGCGCGAGTGGGGGAAACCACGGCAGTCGCTCATGGGGGGAACCCCCAAGACCGCGCTGCCTCCCCTGTTCCCTTGCTGCATCGCTTTGATCCCCAAATAATGGGAGGACGTGCTTGTATTCGAGGCATGAGGATTACAGTATCTCTAGTACTGAGTTTGGTAGCCGACGGTATGGATGTCAACGAAATTATTGAAGCTTATCCCTATCTAGAAGCAGAAGATATTAAAGCTAGTCTTCTGTATGCAGCATTTTTAGCTAGTGAGCAAGTTCGTCCCTTCAGTGGAAGTGCAGCATGAAGTTTTTAGCAGATATGGGTGTCTCTCCTTTAACTGTTCAATTAGTGCGTCAACAGGGACCAGTCCAAACTTGTCGTTTTCAACAACGGTCGGTGATGGATTTCTTTGACCTTTGGTCACGCTACGCGAACGAGCAAGCTCTCATGGCTCAATCGGGTCATTTAACGGAACCTCCTTCCCTCATCCCTTCTTTCGAGACCTGAATCCTTACTAATTTACTGTTCAAAATCATTAATTTTTTTCATGTATTTTTTTGATAATTCTTCAGATAAGAGAAGTCTTTGTTCTTTTTTAAGGCGGAAATATTCATTATAATTTTCCTGACTTTCTTTCTGTTCAAGTAAATAATCATAAGGACCTTTGCCAGACAAAAGTTTAACTAATATAGGTGAGATTTCAATAGTGACGAATAAGGCAGTTATTAGCCAATTAATATTACGAATATTCGGATCGTCTTTAGATAGTTCTTCTAAAGCAACAAGACGGGCTAAGAAGCCATCTGATTCTTTGTCAATTTGTTCTTTCAGTTGTTCTAAGTTACTGTCTGGTGACTGCAAAATCAGGTTACGTTCTTGCCTAAGCTTATCTATTGTTTCCTCTTTATCCTTAACTTTCTTATCTAATTCAATAAATTTTTGTTTTATTTCATCTGCATAATTTCGTTTGTCTTGATAAACAATTCCTTTTCCAAATTGGCCTGTTCCCTGTGTACCTTCTGCTTCTGCATTAGCTGCATTTTCGGCGTCCTTCCATTCATTTTTATACTTGTCCTTTTCTTGATTTAATGCTTTAATTTCTTGCTCCAATTCTTTTATTGGTTCGTTAATTTTTTCTTCTCTTATCTCATTTTTATTTTGTTTTATTTTCTGGTTAATTTCTTTTTCAAAAAGCCTCAATTCAAGGGGCTTAGCAACCACAAAACTTAATAATAATGCTATTATTAATCGAAGAATTGTTGCTGCAATAAATGGCAACTTTGAATCCGATTGTTTTCTCTTAGAGCTTAAAATTAAAAAACGATCTAAGTTAAAAACTATAAAACTCCAAAAAGTTCCTCCTACACAAGAAGCTGCTACAGAACCGAATACTGTAAAAAGAGCATAACCACCGGAAAAAATAGCCGTTGTTGATGTTAGCAAAACCGTGGTACCAATTGCTGTATATTTATATCGTTCTGTCAAACATTCTTTTTGTGCCAAAATATCATGATCTGCACCAGCAGACCATAGCAAGAATTTTTCTAGTGAATTTAAATTATCTTTAATTGTTGGAGCCTGTATTAGGTGTTGAAGTTCAGCTGGTAAGCCAATTTCGTTGATAAAAGTACCAACCGCTTCAACACCATAAGCATTAAGAGCACTTTTGATATGTTCTGTAGCTCGTTCCTGGATTTGATCCCGTTGTTGTAAGAAGTCTAAGACATTATATTCTTGAGCGGAATTACGGAAGTAATTATCAACCATCGGTTCTAATACCCTATTCACAAGGTTTTTAATGGAGCTATATTTAACCGCACCATTAGACAAGCAGCTAAGAACTCCTCCTTGTTCCTCAACTTGCTTATAACTATTAGCATTTGGTGAACCCACACGAGATATCATTTTAGGGGAATTTTTGGGATAAATATTAATAACCTGTGTGACTTCAAGATTCAAAATAAAGCCATCTTTTGAGCGAAGCTTTAAGGTTTCCAAATTAGAATCGTAGTTGGTTGCTGGTTTATTTTTATCTGTCCTCCAGTCCAAAGTTATTTCATGGACAGGAACTATTACTATACTTTTCACTCTTGTATTGATAGGATGTGTTCCAGCTTCTATTGGTATGTTCTGAATCCCTTTATACCCGATATTAAACTGAGAACCATAAGTAGTTTGCTCTTGATTTGCTTGGCTATTCTTACCAACATTTGAGATTAAAACTCCAACTGTTCCAGTTTTAATATTAGTTAAAGGAACTTGTTCAACTTCCACAAACCAAGGATTTAAACTCCAAAAACCTTCTTCGATAAATTCTTCTTGTAAACCTCGATAGCCACCTTTATCAATAAACTCCTGTGGCTCCTGAAACTTATTATGTCCCTCAATAACTGCTCCCGCAATGTCCCCTCCTGGTAAGGGCTTACCATCAAAAGTGGTAACAATACCAATTTTACCTGATTCAACTCTGTAAACTTTTAATTGTTCTGGATTCAGTCCATATTGCTTGGCATTGTCAGTAGTAACTACTGTAAATAGTTCAGTGTTTATTCTATAGTAACCTTCAGTAATAATTGCTCGCTGTTTACCTTGTTGACCACCGTTTTTGACAAAGGCTTCAGCATTCTGAAAATTCTCGCAATCTACAGCTTTACCTAGTATTTGTCCTGGTGGTAGTTCAGCACCATCTTGAGCAATAACTAGCCCTATCTCCCCTGAGCGAATATTAATTACTGGGACATTGCGAACTTTAAACAACTCTGTATTAATGTAGTGAATTCCAGGAGGAATAATTGCTAATTGGTTCCCTTGTTGACCGCCGTTTTTGATAAATGCTTCAGCGTCCTGAAAAGTGCCACATTCAACAACTTTACCAAAGTTCTGACCAAGTGGAAGTGGCTCACCATCCCTTGCTTCCACTAACCCTACTTCATTAACTCCAATTTTGATAAGTTCAACTCTCTTAATTTTGAAAAGTTCTGTATTAATTGCGTATTTGCCAGTAGTAAGAATCTTTAACTGTTGGCTCCTATATCCTCCATTATTAATAAATGCTTGAGCATCCTCAAAATTGTTGCATTCAACAGCATCACCAAAGGTTTTTCCAATCGGAAGTGGCTTGCCATCTTTCGCTTCTACTAAGCCAATTTCATAGTCATTAATATGAATAATTGGCCTTATTTCAACAGAAAAAAGTTGAGTATTAATCCGATAAATACCATTTCTTAAAATACCTAACTGCCTACCCCGTTGACCACCATTGTTGATAAAAGCACGACCATCTTGAAAGTCATCACATTCTTCGACAACTTTACCAAACATTTTACCTGTGGGAAGAGAAGCACCATCGTTGGCTGTTACTAATCCAATTTCATCTTTATCAATCTGTATAGCCTTTTGTTTGAAAACTTTATAGGTCAACCTAGAGCGGAAATGTCGTCCAGGAGCAAGAGTATCAACCTGCCAACCCATTTCTCCATTAAGAGCAATTTGACGATTAGATGGTAAAGGACTACCAAACTTTTTATAGACAATTCCAACCTCATCTTGAGAGATTACATAAACGCCAGGTACCCGATCAATTGCCATAACAACAAATTTAGTTAATTAGTTAACTAATGAATTTTAAAAAAAATACTCTTTCGCTACCTTAATCGTTATTATTGTAACGTGAGTTGGACGAACTGCACAAAGGTGAAAGAAAGGCGCTCGACTAGATTTGAAGCAATTGAGTCTGAGCCAGGTATGACCAATATTCTATCGCGTTTGGATATCACCCGTATGTTCTGTA